>JACPDV010000487.1 GCA_016183835.1 Armatimonadota bacterium | reverse complement strand
GGCTTGAGTTGGGACGTTTCGTTCAGGACCGCACCGCAACAGCGATCGCCAGTGGTGACCGCTTCTTCCAGCGCCACGCCAGCATTCTTGGCAGCACGGGGTCGGGCAAGAGCTGGGCGGTCGCTCTCCTGTTGGAGCGTGCCAGCCGGCTGGCGTACCCTAACGTCATCGTGCTCGATATGCACGGCGAGTACGCGCCCCTCTGTGAAGCCGGCACCGGCTTCGCTCGGCGCTACCGGATCGCCGGCCCTGGCGATCTCGACAAGTCCGACGACTCGTGTGTGTTTCTGCCGTACTGGCTGTTGACACACGACGAGGCCACGTCAATGCTGCTGGACCGAAGCGACACAAACGCCCCAAACCAGGCGTCCCGGTTCACTTCGCACGTCCGCGACCTCAAGCATGCCGCGTTACAGAAGGCGGCAAAGGCGGAAGTCGCCAGAACCTTCACGGTAGACTCGCCGGTCCCCTATTCGCTTGACGAACTGATCGGTAAGCTGGAAGCGGACAACACAGAGCGGGTCACCGGTTCGAGCGCTGGGGGCCGTGCCGGTGACTGGAACAACAAGCTGACACGCTTCATCGCTAGGTTGACCGCCAAGTCGGTCGACCGTCGGTACGGCTTCTTGTTCCAGCCGCCGAACGAGTCCTTCGACTATGGCTGGTTGCCGGCCCAGGCGCGGCGATTCATGGAATCGGAGCCACCAGACCGCCCCGGCGTCAAAGTGGTTGACTTCTCGGAAGTGCCGGCGGACGTCCTGCCAGTTGTCACAAGCGTATTTGTGCGCCTCCTNNNGCGCCTCCTGTACGACATTCAGTTCTGGATGGAGCCAAGCAAGCGCACACCGATGGCATTCGTTTGCGATGAGGCCCACCTCTACCTGCCGGTGCGTTCGGACGCCGATAGCGTGGCGCGACGGGCGCTGGACACTTTTGAGCGCGTCGCGAAAGAGGGCCGGAAGTACGGCGTGTCTCTGGTTGTCGTGAGTCAAAGACCGGCAGACGTTAGCCGCACGATCCTAAGCCAATGCAATAACTTCCTCGTAATGCGCCTTACGAATGAAGAGGATCAGGGCGCCGTGAGGAGCTTGCTGCCGGACAATCTTAGCGGTATCACCGACGTTCTGCCTCTTCTTGATACCGGCGAAGCTCTTGTTCTCGGGGACGCCGTCATGCTGCCTTCCCGCATCAAGCTGGACGCCCCGCGAGTCAAGCCGGCCAGCGCCACCCGCGACTTCTGGCAGGAGTGGACGAAATGCCAGCCCGACGGAGAAGCGATCGTGGCGGCGGTTGAGGCGCTTCGTCGCCAGACACGTTCGCCAGACTGAGTGCCGGGGCCTGCCGGTTGCCGCAAGATCATCGGCGCCCCAGCGCGGTCGACCGAGGGCGGTGCGGGTCGCTCATATCCACGGCGGTCTCTGCCTCGACACCATCGAGGAGCGCATCGACGCCATCCTGGCGGCCAAACGACTCCTGTTCCAGGAGCTGGTCGACGACGTCAGCCTGGACCTGACCCGAGCCCTGACCCGGGCGGAACTGTTCGGCCTGTTCGACCTGCTGCCCGGCGGTCAGTCGATGCAGTAGAGATGCACGCCATACGCCTCGAACGCATCCTCGAACGCCCCGTCCGTCAACGTCACCGTCCGGTTCTCGCCGATCACCTCGGCCTTCGCCCCCGCCGGCAGACCGCGTACCTGGAACTTCGCGCGCGTCGGACCGTTCTTCATCCCGACCGCGAAGACGTAGGTCTTGCCGTCCAGCCGCTTGACCATCGCCGCCACCGGCACCTCCGCCGGGTCGCTCGTCACCGTCACCCCGTCGGCCACCGTCGGGCTGTTGAGCACCGGCGCCAGGTCGTGCACCTGCTGGTTGATCGCCGTCACCGCGGGCAGCATCTCCGGATCGTCGAGCAGCGCCCACTCGTTGAACCGCGGCTTCCAGGCGTGGCAGAAGTAGACGATCCCCGTGGCACCGTGGACCAGCGCCATCCACACCTCCGCCTTCACCTGACCTGGCGTGGCGCGGTGGTCGCTGCCGATCCGCGTACACTCGATCACGTTCCAGATGCGCCGCTTGCCTTCGCTCCACTGGCGCAGCCGCTGCGTGCCCTGGGCCACCATCCAGAGGTAGTTCTCGCCGTCCGGCTTCTCGATCCCGGCCACCGGGTAGACGTCGAAGCTGACGATGTCGCCGCCTTGGACGTACGTCAGGTAGTCCGATTGCTTGGCGCCGTTGCCGCGGCCGTACCACGCGTCGTTGGCCACGCCCTGGCCGAGGTTGAGGAGCACCGGCCGGGTGGGATCGGCCTGCTTCATCCGCTCGTAGTCGGCCACGATTCGCGCCGGCGGGATGCACGGCCCCCAGCCGCTGGTCTTCCCGGCGGCATCGGTGATGGGCTGCGCGTTGTCCGGCTCGTCGCCGTGCATCCAACCGACGATGACCTTGCCCTTGTACGCCAGCCCGACCGCGTTCTGGTCGCAGATCACCGGCATGTCCACCTTCTCGAGCTCCCGGAGCTGCTCCTCGGTGGGCCCCTGCCACAGGCCGATGTAGAGGTTGATCCCGGCCGCCTTGTAGCGCGGTGCGTTGCGCGCCTGCTGGAGCCAGACGGCGATGGGGAAGTAGTCGGGCGTGGTCGGCGGACCGTTGCTCCAGCCGCCCTCCTGGGCGCAGGCGGCGAGCGAGGCGAGCAAGGTGAGGACGACGAAGGCTTTCACGCAGCTCTCCGGGCAAGGTGGGCTTGGCCGCGATGCGCCGCCCTCCTGCCGCCGCGCGCTGTCGGGGGCAGTTGCCTGCCCCGTCGCCGGGGCCGATCATCCAGGCGTTGGTTCACCGTAGCGTCATCTTTGATTTAACTAGACAGAGTACTCGGCTTACAGGGTGGGTGAGTACGGACTCCGTACGGGTCTCCGGGTGGGATTCGGTCGCGTAGGCTGCGCGGAGGGTGGACCATGGAGGAACCGAGCCAATGCACAAATCACGAGCCTTCACTCTGATCGAGCTCCTGGTGGTGATCGCCATCATCGCCATCCTGGCGGCGATCCTGTTCCCCGTGTTCGCCAGAGCACGGGAAAAGGCGCGGCAGTCGAGCTGTTCGTCGAACCTGAAGCAGTTGGCCCTGGCCGAGCTGCAGTACACACAGGACTACGACTCGGTGAGCAACCCGCCCGTCATCAACAACTTCCTGGTGGGCGGGGCCGGCTGCTCGCGGTGTTTCCAGATCGGCGAGTCCGACCACGCCACCAAGCAGTGCGGCTGGCCGACGAGTTGGAAGCCCATCTCGCCCTACATCAAGAATGCTCAGCTCTGGGTCTGCCCCAGCCGGAGTGACTGCGGCTCGGCAGTGGGCCAGTGGCGGAGCTATGGCTGGAACCGGGGCGGCGAGGGCCGGAAGGACTCGGCGCGCCAGATGCCCGCGCAGCTCCTGATGTTCGCGGACTCGTCCCGCTCCATCTCGTGGCTGCCGATCACCAACACCTGTTGCGGCAGCAATGCGGTGCTGCAACCGGGAGGCGGCGAGCCGCACTTCGTGGGCAAGATCCACAACGAAGGCGCCAACATGGCCTTCTGGGACGGCCACGTGAAGTGGCTGAAGCAGCAAAGCGTCAGAGCCGACGACACCTCTCCGGGCGTGTTCTTCGACGCCAATCGGACCCAGTAGCCGCCCTGACACCCGTCAGCCTGATAACGGCCGCGGCACGGGCCGCGGCCGACTGCTTTGTTGGGCCTCATCCGAAGCGCTCAGGCCGGCTCGGCCCGGGCGGGCAGCCAGAGCATCCGCCAATTCAGTTTCGCGTTAACCTGCCGCGTGGGGACCGCCCACTCAGGGCCTACGGATCGGCCACGAACGCGCTATGATACGCAGAACGGCCGCGCGATCGGCGCGGCTGCAAATCTGAGGAGGGACCGAACTCATGCAGAAACCACGGGCATTCACCCTGATCGAGTTGCTGGTCGTGATCGCGATCATCGCCATCCTAGCGGCCATCCTGTTCCCCGTCTTCGCAAAGGCTCGGGAAAAGGCGCGGCAGTCCAGTTGCTCGTCGAACCTGAAGCAGATCGCTCTAGCCGAGCTGCAGTACAACTCGGACTACGACTCGATGAGCCACCCGCCGGTCGTCGGCACGCCGATCCGGCCGGGCGCCACCTGCAGCGGCTGTTTCCAGGGCGGTGAATCCGACCACTGGACCAAGCAGTGCGGCTACCCGGCGGCTCTGTCCTGGCAGCCACTGAAGCCGTACTCGAAGAACGCCCAGCTCTGGATCTGCCCCAGCCGCAGCGACTGCGGCTCGGCAGTGGGGCCGTGGCGGAGCTACGGCTGGAACCGCGGCGCTGAGTCGCGCAAGGACTCCGCCCGACAGGTGCCGGCCCAGTTGCTGATGTTCGCGGACACGTCCCAGAACATCGCCTGGCTGCCTATCAACAACACCTGCTGCGGAAGCAATGCGGCGCTGCAGCCCGGCAACGCCAACTTCCAGCCCCACTTCATCGGCAAGATCCACAACGAGGGCGCCAACATGGCGTTCTGGGATGGCCACGTGAAGTGGATGAAGCAGCAGAGCATCAAGGCCGACGACACGTCGCCCGGCGTCTTCTTCGACGCCGCTCGGACGCAGTAGTCCCCTGTCACCGGTCTGATTCAGCCGGCCGCGGCCCCGCGCCGCGGCCGGCTGTTCTTTTGCCGGATGCCCGGGGCCGCCCCGCAGCCAACCGGGCGGTGGGCCGCCGGTACGCCGAGCGTGATGCCTCAACTTGGCGTCATACCCACTCTCACCTCGTTTGCACTGACGGCTCCGAGCGGCCGCGGACGCCCCAACATGGCACCAAGAGCCGCGCGATCGGCGCGGCCGGCCAATCCTGAAAGGACCGCACAAATGAGACAGACACGGGCGTTCACGCTGATCGAGCTGCTGGTCGTGATCGCGATCATTGCCATTCTGGCAGCCATCCTGTTCCCGGTGTTCGCCAAGGCCCGGGAGAAGGCGCGGCAGTCGAGCTGCTCATCGAACCTCAAGCAGATCGCCTTGGCCGAGCTGCAGTACAACTCGGACTACGACTCGATGAGCCACCCGCCGGTCGTCGGCACGCCGATTCGGCCGGGCGCCACCTGCAGCGGTTGTTTCCAGGGCGGTGAATCCGACCACTGGACCAAGCAGTGCGGCTACCCCGCGAATCTGTCGTGGCAGCCGCTGAAGCCGTACTCGAAGAACGCACAGCTCTGGATCTGCCCCAGCCGCAGCGACTGCGGCTCGGCGGTGGGGACGTGGCGGAGCTACGGCTGGAACCGCGGCGCCGAGTCGCGCAAGGACTCCGCCCGCGAAGTGCCCGCCCAACTGCTGATGTTCGCGGACACGTCGCAAAACATCGCCTGGCTGACCATCAACAACACCTGCTGCGGCAGCAATGCGGTGCTGCAGCCCGGCAACGCCAACTTCCAGCCCCACTTCATCGGCAAGATCCACAACGAGGGCGCCAACATGGCGTTCTGGGACGGCCACGTGAAGTGGATGAAGCAGCAGAGCATCAAGGCCGACGACACCTCGCCCGGCGTCTTCTTCGACGCCGCGCGGACGCAGTAGTCAGCGCGAGCAGCGTCACACTGTGCACCGGCCGCGGCGCCCGCCGCGGCCGGTGCGGTTGGTGGCCCTACTCCACCACGAACCGCCGCCGCTCCGTGCGCTCCCGCCCGCCGTGCGCCACGGTCACCACCACCTCCGGGCTGCCCGCCGACATGAACGGCGCCGCCCGGAACCGCCCCTCGGCATCCACCGGCGCCGGCTGCCCGTTGACCTTCACCGTCGCCCCGGCGGGCGCCACGCCGCGCACCTGCACCACGATGGGTCCCGGCACCAGCGGCTCGTCCTCCGGCGGGCGCGTCTCCCACACCAGCGGCGGCTCGTCGCCGCACGCCTCGATCTCCCGGCACAGCCCCTCGCGCGCGGCGCGGAACCGGTGCGGATCGCGCTCGAAGTCGAGGAAGTCGCGCACCAGCCTGCGGCACCACGCGCGGCTCCGCGCCTTCCCATCCCAGCCCGCGGCCGCCGCGCCGAGCCGCGCGGCCACTTCGCGCTGCCGTTCGGCCGACAGCCACAGCAGCTCATAATCCTGCGCGCTGTCGCGCTCGGTCTCCCAGCGCAGGCTGTCCAGCGGGCCGCGACTGCCAGGGTAGACCGTGTGCGTGTCGCCCGGCGGCAGGTTCGGGCCGGGCGGGCCGAACGGGTCGCCCGACCAGTGGTTCCAGCCCCAGTGCAGGTAGCCGGGCAGGTCGTAACGGTAGTTCAGCCAGTGGAGCAGCCGGACCTTGAGCAGCGGCCCGTCGAGGAAGCGGTTCATCCACCGCCCGGTCGGGTGGCAGCAGATGTAGAACCACATCTCCGCGCCGTTCCGCTGCGCCCGCTCGAAATCCGGGTACCAGTTGCGCAGGTGGCTCAGCTTTGGCACCCAGATCTCCAGGCTGCCCTCGAAATCCGGACCCTCGATGGCCTCGATGCGCCGGATCCGCGGCGCCCACTGGTGCACGAACGCCGCGCCCCGGCGGTACGAGTCGCTGTTCGAGAGCGACGGCTCGTCGCAGAGGTGGAGCATCGCCCGCTCCAGCCACCCGCGCTCCGTCAGGTGTGCCTGCAGCGCCGTCAGGAAGGGTCCCAGCCCCTGCTCGTGCGGCAGCTTGACCGGCTGGCCGTCGGCACGGTTGGTCGCGGTCAGCTCGGGGACCACGATCTCGCTGCCGCCCCACCCGCCTTCGCCGAAGTGCCCGATCTGCTGGATCTCGATCCGCCCGTCCACGCCGTTGCGGAAGAACGTCTCCACGTAGCGGTCGAATTGCCGGTAGTCGAAAGCCAGCTTGCCGTCAGCCTCGCGCCAGACCTTGATCTGCCAGGGCGAGATCCAGAAGACGTTCTCGCGGTGCTCGGCCATGTTGCGCGCGTAGGCGCCGAGGACCTCGAAGAAGGCGTCGCTGTAGGGCTCCACATGGTGCGCCTTGGCGATGTTGCCGTCGCTGAACCAGTTGGTGACGAGGAGATGCCGCTCGGCGGGCAGGTCGAAACCGTAGACGGTCAGCTCGACGGGCACCTCGCTCCGCACGCCGTCGGCGTCGAGGGTGACGGTGCCGCGATAGCGCCCGGCCGGCGTGCCTTTGGGCGGGTGGACGGTGAGCCAGATGGACTGCGCCCGGCCGGCCGGGAGAGCGATCTCGGTCTCCTCGCGGAGCACGTCGGGGATCTCGGCGGGGGCTTTCGCGATCAGCTCGGAGTCGGGGCCGGGAGTGTTGTGCTCGATGGGGATGCAGCCGACGAACCGGCAGAGCGCCGCCGGCACGCTCGCGCCGCCCGGCCCGGCGAGGGCCGAGCAGACGGCGGTGAGCTTCGCGATCGGCTGGTCGCTGCGAACGACGATCTGGCCCGACTCGTAGCCGTCGGCGGGCGTGGCGAGGCGGACGACCTTGGCGGCGTCGGCGGGCGCGGGCGCGGCGGGCAGGACCTTAAGCAGCGCATCGACGACCCAGAACACCATGGCCGGCTCCCGGTTCCCCAGGGGTCGGCTTCGGTGCGGTGGGCGGAGGTCCTCTGCCGGTTGCGACCCACTGTCAGCGCCGGCTTGCCGAGCCGGCCAGCTCCTCCAGCACCGCGTTCCGCTGTGCCCACGTCATGGTCCGGTTGTCGATGCCGGGCGTCAAGTTCCAGAGCAGGTCGCCGGCGGCGCCCAGGCCGGCGGCCATCGGACGATAGGCCCGCACGTCGGGTACGCCCCGGTCGGTCGGGTACTCCGCCATCACCCACGGCAGACCCGCCGGGAGCTGCTGCACCAACGGTGCCAGGTCGCCCATCCAGGGGTAGTAGTGAAGGCCGGCGAAGTCCAGCCCGAGGCCCTGCAGCAGCGGGGCGAACTTCGCCGACACCCCCTCTGTCACCAGCTTGCCCGGCGCCAGCTCGTGAGTGGCCCGCACCACCGCCTGCACCCAGGCGCGCCAGTCCGCGAGCGGCACAGGCGCCGGGGCGCGCTCCGGCGAGGTGACGTCCTCCCAGCCGCCGCCCTCAGCTGTGGCCACCACCCACTCGATCTCGTTGGTCGGCTCCACGGCGAACAGCGCCGGGTGTGACCCGAACTCGGTCAGCAGCGGCCGCACGAAGTCATCGATGAGCCCTTGCCGGAGCGCCGGTTCGGTGAAGACGGAGCCGCGCCCGCGCACCAGCACGTTCTCGACGGTGGCGCCGGCGCCAGCGATCTGGTAGTCCAGCAGGCACAGCTCGACGGCCACACCAGTCTCCGCGGCGGTGTCCAGGAGCGTGCGTAGGTCGTCGCGGAAGCGCTCGTTGTAGCCGGTAACGTGCCCCGTGGCGTCGCACAGGGCCCGCCCGTCGTCCGCGACGCCCACCCGCACCACCTCCACCCCGGCGCGGCTGAACAACCGAAGCTGCTCCTCCAGGTAGCCGCGGTGCTGGGAGAAGCCGTTGCCGTTCGGGAACCAGAGGGTGGTACCGAAGTTCTGACCGTACTCGACCCCACGCAGGTTGCCGCCCATCACGGCGATGCGCGATCCGTCCATATGGAAGCCGTCGCTCTGTACGGTCACCGTCCTGCCCACCAGCGGGCGCCGCGGCGAGGCAGCAGGCAGGGCTGGAGACGGGTTCAGAGCCAGGTCAGGGCTGAAGCGGACATCGGTCACGGCCACGCTGCCCTGGAAGCCGGCGCGCGAGCCCGTGCCGATGCCGACCTTCACGCCGACCACCCGCACCGCGCTCGGATCGAACCCGCCCTGCCGGCTTGCCGGGAGCTCCAGTCGCAGCTCGTAGGTGCCGGCGCCGGAGACGTTGATCCACGCCGAGTAGAGCGACGCCCACGCGGCGTCCTTGAGGAACACTTGCAGACCGTTCGGCCGGCTGTTCTCTCCGACCAACCCGGCGGGCACCAGGACCTTGACGGTGAGGCCCGTCCCGTGCAGGTCCAGCGGCACACGCCCGCCGAGCCCGTCGACGTAGGACAGGTCGAGCGTAGCTTCCCCGTTGGTGCGGTGGGCGTCGCCGCCGGTCAACCGGCAGGTCAGCCACAGGACGCGCCGAGCGGCTTCGCGTTGCACGGCTTCGATGCCCTGGCTGTTGGTGTAGTCCTGGGCGCGCCAGTCGGCCAGCGGGCCGAGCAGGTCGAGCGACCCGGCCGGTGGCGGGGACACGAGGTCGGTAGTCTGCACGACCGGACTGGTCGTCGGAACGCCTTTCCCGCCGCCACACCCGCCGCACAGCAACAGCGAGGCCAGCACCGCCAGCGCGAGGAGACGAACGGTCTGCATGACTGATCCCCGGTTCCCAATCCCTGCCCCCTGAACGGATCCGCGAACCGCCGGGTTCTCCTCTTCCTACGCTCCGAGCGGCGTGCTCGCCCATCATCGTGTGTCAAAGGACCTGGCACAGTCGGCACCGCATGAAGACCCGGCACGGACGCAGCTGCCGGTACCCCCCCGTCGCCACCCTCCCCCACCCGCCCGCCGGACCCGTCATCCGCATCGACGGCTGAGGGCCGGGTGGCTCAACACAGAGCTCACGGAGACACAGAGGCCGAACCGGACCGGTACCTCGTTCCTCTGTGACTCCCGTGGCCTCTGTGTTGATCCTCCGTCGCCGCGCTCCGCCGCAGGTCTCGGAACCGCCATCGTCCCTGGGTCGTTGTCTACCTCAATCCCGTGTCCCGCGGGCCAGGTGCGGCATGGACTACCCCTCCCGCCGATCCGTCTGGCGGTTCATCAGCGAGTTCCTCTGGGGGCCCGAGCTCGAAGAGGAGGAGGACACCGGACCGGTCCCCATCGACGTGCTCGCGTCACTTCCGTGGGGACTGATCTTCGGCCGGGCGCTTGCCAAGGTCGGCGCCGCGTTCCTCGTCACCCGCCTCGTGCGTGAGTGGTTCACGCCCACCTGGCTCGGCATCCCGACCGAGCTGGTCGCCCTCGGCTTCATCGCGCTCGTCGGCTGGGAGGTCTACCGGGTCTGGGACCCAAGCCTCGTGGACGAGTTGTTCCCGGACGACGAGCTGCTGCTCGCCGAGCGCCTGCAGCGCGAGCGACGAGCCGTGGAGCGGCTGTCGGAGCATGGCGCCGAGCCCGCGGCCGCACGGCTCCTCGACAGCGCCGGCCAGGCCGCCGCCGAGACCGAGCGCGAGCTGCTCGGCCTCCGCCTGGAACGCCTGTCGGACGATGTGGAGGCCGTTCGCGGGTACGTCGACGCCGAAGCGAAGCACACGCGACTGCTTCGGCTTGCCGGAGACGGCGCCGCGCTGCTGGCCGAGTGGCGCGCCTCGGCCTCGGCCGCCACGCCCGCCGGACGCACCGCCACCCGGCAGATCGAGCACCTCCTTACCCGCCTCGCCGAAGCGCTCGACAACGGGCGGGGAGAGCGGCTGTGGGAGGAGCGCGCCGAGCGGCAGGCCGTGGAGGTGGAGGGCGAGGGCTGACTGGGCGACGTGGCACGCGTCACGGGGTGGGTGGCACTGGGGGCTTGTCCGCCAGTGGCCGGACAGGGCCAGAGACCCACGGGCAGCAGACTGCCCGTGCCACACGACCCGCGACGGGCAAGCGAGCGTTGCGGGACAGGCAGGACCACGCGGTGCCCGGTCGAACTCCCGCGGTGGAGAGGGCACCGTGATCGACCACACCGCCGCGATCGAGAAGCTGGCGCGCGACGGCTTCGCCGTGATCCCCGATGCGCTGCCGCCCGAGCAGGTGTCCGAGCTGCGCGCCGGGCTGGAGGACGTGTTCAGCCGGCCCGATGAGGAGACCGAGCTGCGCGGCGGGAGCATGACCCACATCTGGCGGCCGCGCATGTTCGAGCACGGACCCGCCTTTGAGGCCGTGGTGGACAACCCGCGCATCATCGACCTGGTCGAGGCCGTGCTCGGCGGCGACTGCCACCTGATTGCCAACAGCGCGCTCCGCACTGGGCCGGGCGAGGGGATCAGCGGCTGGCACGCTGATGAGACCGTGCGCTACCCCATCCCGCCCGGCGTGGAGGTCGATCCGCGCATCCCCCTGCCCCCCACCAACCTCAACCTCAACTACTACCTCTGCGACGTGGACCTGCCGCTGGGACCCACCGAGTTCGTCCCCGGCAGCCACCGCGCGGGCCGGCAGCCCGGGCCGGACGACTTCGACCCCGACGGCAACCCGCACTACCGGGGCCAGGGCGTGTTCAGCGCCGTGGGCCGGGCCGGCACCGCCGTGATCTGGAACGACCAGACCTGGCACCACGGCGCCAAGAACCGCAGCGCCGACGGCACTCGCTGGGTGCTCCAGGCGCCGTACGCGAGAAGGTGGATCTCGCAGCGCTTCTGGCCGTTCGTCAACTACCGCCTCCCCGAGGGCGTCATCGAGCGCGCCAACCCG
>JACPDV010000453.1 GCA_016183835.1 Armatimonadota bacterium | reverse complement strand
TGCTCACCGGCGGGCTGGTGTTCTCCCTGCCCCTGACTCTGCTGGTGCTGCCGGCTGCCTACCTGCTGTTGCACCGCGACCCGAGCTCCGCGGTCCGTCTCTCGCCGGCTGCCGACCTTCCCGCGGCGTGAGTCGGGGCGCGCTCAGCCGCCGTAGCGGTAGTGCCCGACGTGCGGCCAGAGGAGCAGCGCGTCGTCGAGGTTCTGCCCGTAGCCCACGTTCTGCACCACCAGCGGGCGCCTGCCGTCGGCGGAGCGTTGGCTCGCGACGATGCCGATGTGCCCCTGCCCGCTGGGCAAGCGCCAGACCACGATGTCGCCGGGGTGGTAGTCCTCGGGCCGGTAGGAGCACGGCAGCGTGGTGCCGTGGCGCTTGAACCAGGCGGCCAGGTTCCAGACGCGCCGGTGATCGATGCTCGCGTCCGGCCGCGCCGTGTCGGGGTAGGCGCTGCGGTGGGCGAGCATGTCCTCGTGCACCTTCACCTGCAGATCGATGTCCAGCTTGCGGTAGGCGCGGATCACCAGGTCGGCGCAGACGCCGCGGTCGGCGGGCACGTCGCCGCCGGGGTAGGGCAGCTTGACGTAGGCGGCATCGTAGGTGACGGCGGTGTGGGTCAGCTCCTCGGCGGCCCGCGCCAGGCGCTCGCCGAAGCCGGCGGGGCGCGGCGGGTCGAGGCGCGCGATGGTCTCCGTCTCCACCGGTCGCTCCCGGACGCCCAGCCAGACTCCGAGCGCGAAGCAGGCGGCCATCAGCAGCACCAGGACCATCCGGCGGGTCACGACGGCAGCCCCCGCGACGCCCGCCACGCCGCCTCCACGTCCTGCGCCGCGCAGCGCTGCCGGGAGGTCGCGCCCTCCTTGCCCGCGAGGGCGAGCAACTGCTTGGCGAGTTGCGTGGTCCGGGTGCTGCCCTTCGCCGCAGCCATGTCGCGCAGGGCCGCCAGGGCGCCGGGATCCTCCACGGGCCGGCCGAGCTCGCCCCGCACGGTGAGCAGCGTCTCCAGGATCTGCACTCGCTGGGCGCCGGTCAGGTCGCCCAGACCCGTGGCCACCGCCGCTTCGAGGCACACCGCCGCCAGGTCGGATCCGCCGGGTTCGGCCTGAAGCTGAATGAGTACCTGAAGCGCCTGCGCGGGCTTGGCCGAGCGGGTCGCCAGGCGTGCCGACAGCGCCGGTGCCACATCGGTTGAGCGCAGCCGAGTGTCGGCCAGACCCGTGGCGAGAAGCTCGGCGAGGGCCGGCGGACCGTCGGGTTGGCCGTGGTCGAGCTGGTCCACCAGCCCCGGGAGCAACGGCCGGAGGGCCACTTGCGGGCGCTGGGCCAGGCGCAGCACCAGGGCCGCCGAGAGCTGTTCCCACCCGGCGAGCTTCCGGACCGCGTGGGTCACGTGCCGCTCCAGCAGCGGCTGCGCCAGGGCCGGCGCGAGGAAGGCCACCAGCGGGCCGAAGGACATCGGCCAGGTCACGTTGGACCCCGGCGCCAGCACCCGGTCCGGCAGGAGGCCGAAGTGCCAGAGGCCATCGCCCAGATACCCGCCACCGAGCGTCAGCTTCACGCGCTGGGTGAGGACCGGCCCGAGCTGCGGCGAGGCGCTGCTGTCGCGGCACCACAGCGCCGCCACCAACAGCCGCAGCCAGAGGGGACCCGGCGAGGCGGTCACCAGGGCGCGCAGCTTGAGCCCGGCCGGCAGGGCCGACTGCGCCGGGCACAGCGCCGTGTGGAGCGCCAGGGCGATTCGCGTGCCGAACCTGCGGACCGTGCCCGCCAGTCGTCCCCAGGCGGCCTCTCGGCCGCTCGGCGCCAGGCGGTAGAGGGCGGAAGACAGCTCGAACAGCTCATACCCGGTCACCTCGCTGCGGCGCAGCAGGCGCTCGGCGAACACCTCAGGATCCAGCCAGCCCGAGGCGCTAGTGGGCGTGCCAAGCGGCGGCTCGCGGTCGCCCCGCAGCAGCGCCTCGATAGCCGCCATCCGCCGGTACTCCCAGGCATACGGAGAGCGTGGGAGTGGCAGCGGGTCAGGCGCCTTCCGGGTGACCCAGGTCCACGCCAGGGGTCCCACCTTGTCGTCGTCGAGCACCGGGTCGAGCACGCGGCGGAGCGACTCCGCCTCGGCGCCCGCCGAGTGCAGCCGCACGCCCGCCAGCACCTGCTCCTGCGCCAGGCGGTCCTGGAGGCGGTCCTGGAACAGACGCTCGGGCACCAACATCAGCCGCGCGACCTGCTCGGCCGACTCGGGCGGCTCGAACGCCGGCTCCGTGCGCCACAGCTCGTCGGTCGGCACGGGATCCAGCGGCTCCGGCACCGGCCCGCCGTCGAGCGCTGCCAGGCAGGCGGCCAGCCAGTCGCGCCGTCGCGGGTCACGCTCGGCCGCCTGCGTCGCCGCCAGCCGCTCGCGCAGCGCCGGCAGCGCGTCCTGGCCCGCTTCCGCGGTGACCGCGGGGGCCTCCGCCGGCTCGCCGAGCAGGGCCCCCAGCCGGGCTGCGATCGCCGGCGCGGCCCCGGCCATGGCAACCTGCACCGCCTCGCGCAGCTCCGCCTCGCCGCGCCACCAGGTGTCCGTCTCGAGCCACGCGGCCACCGCCTCGGCCACCGGCGCCTTGGGGTGTGACAGCGCGCCCAGCGCCGACGCCAGCGCCTCGCCGCGGCACACCGGCTCCACCTTGGCCACCTCGCGGAGCAGCCCCACCGCACCCTTGGCGAGCTGCTGCGTGGACCCGCCCACCGCCACGCCGAGCACCGGGATCAGCTCCTCGCCGGCCACGGCGTTCCGGCGCCGGAGACGCTTGGCGGCGTTGAGCCCGACCGTCGCGGCGCGGGCCGTGGGGGCCGCCACGAGGTCGACAGCCCGCGAGCACCCACGGGTCGTCCCAGTCCAGCAGCGCGAGGCTGAAGGTGGCCGCCAGCGCCGCCAGCGGCGCGAGCGCCTCCTCCGGGCTCAGGACGCAGCGCCGGAGCAGCTCCAGCCCAAGGGTCAGCCGGCCGGGACGGAGGCTGTCGCCGATCCAGCCGCGACCCGCCTCGGTGAGGATCCGGAGCAGCACCTCGTTGCGCCACGGCACCTCCCGGGCGAGCACCAGCAGGCCGGCGTGGTAGCTGTATCCCCGATGCCAGTCGCGCTGCGGACCCCAGCTCACGGACAGCGGGAGGCGGGCGTTGAACAGGGCGGACTCGACCTCCCGACTGTGCCCGACGCCCACCATCACCAGCCGGCAGGCGGTCGCCGAGAGCGTCCACTCGGAGGTGTGTCTCGATAGCTCCGCCCAGCGACGTAACTGCGTCAGTTGGTCGCCGAGCGTGCTCGCCGGCGTGGGCATGCGCAGCGCCTCCGCCCGTTGGTGGAGGAGCCCGCGCACCGCCTCGCCCACCTGCCGCCGCAGCTCGGCGCGATCGTCCTCGTCCAGCCCCTCCAGCGCCGGCGCCACCGAGTCGCAGTCACCGGCCTCGGCCGCTCTGCGGAGCCGCTCGGCAAGCTGCTGAAGGTCACTCGCCATGCTCGTCCCCCGCCAGCCGCAGCGCCAGGATGTGCTTGCACGGCCCGCGCTGCATGCCGTGGTCGAGGATCCACCGGCAGGTGCAGTCGCCGTCAAGGATCGTGCCCTCCGGATCCACCGTCACCTTCACCCGGTACGTCGCCGTGTCGCCCTTCACCCAGCCGACGAGCTGCCGTCCGCCCGCCACGGGCGTGACCGCCTCCACCTCCGCGCGGCCTGCGGCCAGGAGCCGCCGGGCGTTGACGTCGCGCGGCTGCGCCACGAAGCCCGTGCGCGTGACGTACGGCAGGGCACGCGGGTAGAACCGCCCTTCCGGCAGGTCGTAACCCAGCAGTCCCTGCTCACTGAAAAGGTCGACGAGCTGCCCGGCGGTGGCTGCCGGCACGTCGAGCTCCTCCGCCAGCTCGGCTGTCGTGAATCGCCGGCCGGAGCCCAGGAGATGGCGGGCGCAGGCCACCAGCACCTCGTCCAGCTCGCGCCGGGCGCTGCGCAGCGCCTCGCCGTCGCCCGAGAAGCCCTGGTTGGTGGCACTTGACAGCCCCATGGTCACGCGCGCGGCGCCCAGGTCGGCGACCCAGAAGCTCGGCGCGTGGTCCGCCACCGCCCAGACTTGCAGCCGCTGCACGTGGGGCGCCATGCGGCAGAGGAGCTTGAGCCGGTGGAGCCCGCCGACGCCCAGCGCGGCGGCCCGGCCCGGGTTGGCCAGCACCTGCCCGGCCGCCGTGGCATAAACCGGGGCGCCCGTCCCGGGGAGCGCGCTGAGGAGCTGCCGCGCCGGACCGGCGGCGAGCTCGAAGCGCGGCTCAGAGGCGCGTTGGATGGCCTGCACCTGCAGGAACCCGCGGAGCCAGCGCTCGGGCAGGTCCACCTTGCGCTCCACCGCCGTGCCGGTCTCGCCGGCCAGCGCCACGCATTCCTCGGAGACCTCGAACGCCGACTCGCGCCCCGGCCGCAGCCGGCTGAGCTGGGCCGCGAAGTCGGCCCCGAACTCTACGTTGGTGGTGCCCTCGCCGCCCAGATCGCCGCTCTCGAACACGTCGGGCCGCAGGTCCACCCGCGTGTAGACCCCGGCGCAGCTCGAGAAGCACTCCAGCCTGACCCACTCCTCCTCGGTGGTCACCACGGGGTCGAGGAGCCGCCACAGATCGGGCCGGTAGAAGCGGGCGGCGACCACCTCGCGGAGCGTCAGCAGCCCGTCGCGAAAGATCAGCGGCTGGGCCAGCATGCCGCGGAAGAGCCACGGTTTTGGTGCCGGCTTCGTCTCCTCCCGCTGCAGCGCGGCGAGGAAGACCTGCCACAGCCCGGCGACCGCCGCCACGGTGCTGGCGCGGCGGTAGGTGGTGGTGTACTGCAAGGTGATGCCTCCCCTCGCCCGTACGGCGCCTGCCGCGAGCGTACGATCCTCCGGTGCGGCGCGCAAATGCTATAATGCCCACCCGACGCCAACCACCCACGGAGCCACCGCCCGCCATGTCCGCCCGCCCGCCGGCCAAGCACCCGCGCCGTCCCGCCTCCGGCTGGATGGTGCTGGCCGTGGTGGGGGTGCTGGTGGCGGTGGGCCTGGGCGCGGCCGGGCACCGCTACCGGCACCTGCTCGAGCCCGCCGGCGCCGGCGGCCCGACCGTGTTCGAGCTGCGCCACGGCGACCCACTCCCCGTGGTGGCGGAGCGGCTGCGCGCCGCCGGGCTGGTGCGCAACGCCCGTGCCTTGCGCGTCCGTGCCCGCCAGCGCGACCTCGACCAGAAGCTCCAGGCCGGCTCGTACGAGCTCAACGCCGGGCAGAGCGTGGACCAGATCCTGGACATCCTCGCCGCGGGCAAGGTCGTCACGCGCAAGATCACCTTCCCCGAGGGCCTGACCGTCGCCGAGGCCGCCGCCCGCGCCGAGGCCGCCGGAATCTGCACCGCGGCCGAGTACCGGCGGCTCGCCGAGAACCCGCGGGAGGACTCCCCCGGCGGGCGGCCGCGGGGCGCCGGGCTGGAGGGCTACCTCTATCCCGACACCTACCACGTGGCCCTTACCGCCGGCGCCGCCGAGCTGATCGCGCTGCAGACCAGGCAGTTCGAGAAGGTGTGGGGCGAGTTCGGCGGCGAGCACCCGCCCACCCGCACGCGGCACGAGATCGTCACCCTCGCCTCGCTGGTGGAGAAGGAGGCGCGGCACGACGACGAGCGGGCGCGGATCGCCGGGGTGATCGTCAACCGGCTCCGGGCCGGGCAGCGGCTGGAGCTGTGCTCCACGGTGCAGTACGCGCTGGGGACGCACAAGGAGCGGCTGCTGGAGCGAGACCTGCGCACGCCGTCGCCCTACAACACCTACCTCCACAAGGGGCTGCCGCCGGGGCCGATCTGCAGCCCCGGCCGCGCCAGCCTGCTGGCCGCCCTCCAGCCCGCGGAGCACGACGACCTGTTCTTCGTGCTGGGCGCCGACGGGCGGCATGTCTTCTCCAGGACGTTCGCCGAGCACCGCCGGGCGAAGGCCGTCGCGGAGAAGGGACGGGCGGCCCCGTGAGCCTGCTCAAACCGGATCTGGTGGTCTGCGGGGTGCTGGAGCTGACGCCCAAGTTCCTCGATGCGCATCGCATCCGCGGCCTGATTCTGGACGCCGACAACACGCTCGTGCCGCGCAGCCGCTATGAGCTGCCGGCGGACGTGATCGACTGGATCGAGGGGCTCCAGGCGAGCGGGCGGCGGCTCTGCATCCTTTCCAACTCGGCGCATGTCAGAAGAGTGGCGGCGATGGTGGAGCCCTACGGGATGACCGCCATCTCGATGGCGCAGAAGCCGTTCCGGAGCGGGTTCCGGCGGGCGCTGGCGGGACTCGGCACGGCCCCGGCGGAGACCGCCATGGTGGGCGATCAGCTCTTCACCGACATCCTCGGCGGCAACGCCGCCGGGCTGCTCACGGTGCTGGTGCGGCCCATCACCGGGAGCGACTTCGTCGGCTACCGGCCGGTGCGGCCCCTGGAGCGCTGGCTCCTGCGCCGCTGGGAAGCCCGCGAAACTGCCGCCCGGGACGCTTAGCATGCCCACGGTGTGGGGTACAACCCGGGTACTGGGCGTGATCGGCTGGCCGGTGCGCCACAGTTTTTCGCCGCCCATGCACAACGCCGCGCTCGAGGCCCTCGGCCTGGACTACGTCTATGTGCCGTTCGAGGTGCGGCCGGCGGATCTGCGGGCGGCGGTGGACGGGTTCCGGGCGGCGGGCGTGGTGGGGATCAACGCCACCATCCCGCACAAGCAGGCCCTGCTCGAGCTGGTGGACGAGGCCACGCCCGAGGCCGAGCTGACCGGCACGGTCAACACGGTGCACTTCACCGCCGAGCGGACCGTGGGCGACAGCACCGACGGGCCGGGGTTCGTGGCCGGCCTGGCCGCGCGCGGGTACGACGTGGCGGGGCGCGAGGTGGTGCTCCTCGGCGCCGGCGGGAGCGCGCGGGCGGTGGGCGTGTCCCTGGCGCGCGCGGGGGCCGGGCGGGTGACGCTGGCCAACCGCACCGCGGCGCGGGCCGAGGCGGTGGCGGCGCTGCTCAACGAGCGGGTGCGGCCGGGCGTGGCGCGCACGGTGGCGTGGGAGGGCGACGGCCTGACCGCGGCGCTGGAGGCGGCGGAGCTGGTGGTGCAGACCACCTCGGTGGGGATGCACCCGCGGGCGGACGAGCTGCCGCTCGAGCTGCCGGCGCTGAGGCCGGGTGCGTGGGTGGTGGACATCGTCTACAACCCGTTCGAGACGCGCTTCCTGCGGGCGGCGGCGGCGCGCGGCGCGACGGTCTTGAACGGGGTGGAGATGCTGGTCTACCAGGGCGCGCTGTCGCTGGCCCGGTGGACCGGCTGCGAGCCGCCGATCGAGCGAATGCGGGAGGTGCTGGTCGCCGAGCTGCGAAAGCGCGCGGAGGCCGGCTGAGGGCCGGGCAAGGTCGGTTGACAGTCGGATCGGCGACATGCTAGAGTCGCCGCAGGATGATCGTCGAGCGGGCGGGGCGGCACCGTTGTGCGTCCGCCGGGGAGCCGCGGCTGAGGCCGCGAGGATGAGGTGACGGCCGTGGGCACACCCAGAAAGAGCCTCGGACAGGTGCTGGTGGAGCGGGGCGTGATCTCCGAGACCGACCTGCGCACCGCCATGGACGTCTGCAAGCAGACCACCGGGACGCGCCTGGAGCAGGTGCTGGTGGACATGGAGATCGCCGACGAAGACGCGGTGCTGGACGCCAAGGCGCAGACGATCGGGGTCGAGCGGGTCAAGATCTCGCAGACCCAGATCGATCCGCAGGCGGTCCGCGCGGTGCCGGCGCACCTGCTCAACAAGCACAACATCCTGCCCATCCGCCGCGAGGGGAGCACCCTCGTGGTGGCGATGGAGGACCCCACCGACATCATCGCCCTGGACGATCTGCGCATGATGGGTGTGCAGGTCAAGCCGGTGGTGGCCAGCAAGCAGGAGATCGAGAGCGCCCTGGCGCGCGTGGTCTCGGGTGTGGCCGGGCCGGAGCAGGCGCAGGCGCAGCAGCAGGCCAACCCGTTTGCCGGCGGGCAGGAGTTCGGCGGCGAGGGCGACTTCATGCAGGGCGCCCTGGACCAGATCGAGGAGCAGCGCGGCGGGCTCGAGCAGGACCTGGACAGCGAGCAGGACCTGGACAACGTGACCGCCATGGTGGAGGCGGCGCCGATCATCCGGATCGTCAACACGATCATCATCAAGGCCGTGCAGGACGGCGCGAGCGACATCCACGTGGAGCCCCAGCGGCGCAACGTGCGCATCCGCTACCGCGTGGACGGCGTGCTCCACGAGATGATGTCGGTGCCCAAGTACGTCCACCCGCCGCTCCTCTCGCGCATCAAGATCATGTCGGAGATGGACATCGCCGAGCGGCGCAAGCCGCAGGACGGCCGCATCCCGCTGCGCCACCAGGGCAAGGACTACGACCTCCGGGTCAGCGTCATCCCCACGGTGAACGGCGAGAAGGCCGTGATGAGAATCCTGGACAAGTCGTCGGTGCTGCTGGGTCTGTCCAAGCTCGGCATGTTCCCCGACACTCAGGCCGAGGTGGAGACCCTGATCGCCCAGCCGTACGGGATCCTCCTGAGCTGCGGGCCCACGGGGTCGGGCAAGACCACCACGCAGTATTCGGTGCTGAACAAGCTGAACAGCGTCGGGGTCAACATCATCACCATCGAGGACCCGGTCGAGTACCAGCTCCCGGGCATCTCGCAGGTGATGGTGAACCGCAAGGCGGACGTCGGCTTCGGGAACGCCCTGCGCCACTTCCTGCGGCAGGACCCGGACATCATCATGGTTAGCGAGATCCGTGACCTGGAGACGGCGGAGGCGGCCATCGAGGCCTCGCTGACCGGCCACCTGGTGCTCTCGACCGTGCACACCAACGACGCTCCGTCGTCCGTCACCCGTCTGATCGACATCGGGATCGAGCCGTTCCTGGTGGGCGCCTCGCTGATCGGCGCGCTGGCCCAGCGCCTCGTGCGCAAGATCTGCAGCAACTGCAAGGTGGCCTATCACCCGCCGGCGGATTCGCTCGAGCGGTTCGGGTTCCGGGCCGACCCCAACAACCCCATCACCTTCTACCGGGGGCAGGGCTGCAGCAACTGTCGCGACACCGGCTACAAAGGCCGCTCCGGGATCTACGAGCTGATGCAGATCAGCGCCGAGATCAGCGAGCTGATCGTCCGCGGCGCCTCGGTGCAGGAGCTCAAGGAGGCCTGCGTGGCCAACGGCATGCGCACCCTCCAGCAGGACGGGCTCAAGAAGGTGCTGGAAGGCATCACCACCATCGAGGAAGTGATGCGCGTGGTGCAGTCCATCGGCGGCTCGGCGGAGCTGTAGCCGGCCCGGACAAAGCGCGTTTGAGCCCGGCGTCCGCCGGGAAAAGTGCAGTCGGGTCCAGCGGGCCCGGAGGAGTCAGGGTAGCCGATGGAGACTGGCGAGACCACTGCGCGCAAGCCGCAGCTCACCCCGATCGAGGAAGTGCATCTCGACGACCTGTGCCGGATCGTGGTGGACAAGGGCGCCTCGGACCTGCACATCTGCGTCGGCCTGCCGCCCATCCTCCGCATCCACGGCGAGCTGGTCCCCCTCCCCTACACCAAGTTCACCCCGCCGGTGACCCAGCGGATGATGTACGACATCCTCACCGACGAGCAGGTGCAGTCGTTCGAGAACGACTGGGAGCTGGACTTCTCGTACTCGATGCAGAAACTGGCTCGCTTCCGGGTCAACTGCTATCGCGACCGCGGCACGGTGGCGGCGGCGCTGCGGCAGATCCCCACGCGCATCCCGACGCTCGAAGAGCTGAACATGCCGCCGCAGCTCCGCGAGATGACCGAGCGGCCGCGCGGCCTGGTGTTGGTGACCGGGCCCACCGGCTCGGGCAAATCCACCACGCTCGCCGCGATGGTCAACCACATCAACATGAACCGCGGCGTGCACATCCTCACCGTCGAGGACCCCATCGAGTTCCTCCACACGCACAAGAAGTCGGTGATCAACCAGCGTGAGGTGGGGGCCGACACGCACGCCTTCCACCGCGCGCTCCGGTCGGCCCTCCGCGAGGATCCCGACGTGATCCTGGTGGGGGAGATGCGCGACCTGGAAACCACCGCTATCGCCATCACCACCGCCGAGACCGGGCACCTGGTGTTCGCCACGCTGCACACCAACACCGCGGCGGAGACTGTGGACCGCATGATCGACCAGTTTCCCGCCGACCAGCAGGAGCAGATCCGGGTGCAGTTGGCCAACAACCTGGTGGCGGTGATCAGCCAGCAGCTTTTGCCCAGGGCGGGGCAGCCGGGCCGCGTCTGCGCGCAGGAGATCATGATCTGCAACCCGGCCATCCGCAACCTGATCCGCGAGGCCAAGGCGCATCAGATGATGACCGTGATGCAAACCAACGCGGAAATGGGTATGGTAACGATGGACCAGTGCCTGCGCGACCTCTACCACCGGGGCCTGATCACCTACGACGATGCGATGGCCAAGGCGGTGAACCAGATGGAGCTGAAGAAGCTGATCTTCGGCTCCGATGAAGAAGAAGCACAGGCGGGCGGCGGGCGCGCGGGCGGCGGGCCGGTGAGGCCCACGC
>JACPDV010000452.1 GCA_016183835.1 Armatimonadota bacterium | reverse complement strand
GGCCAGCGCCGTGTTCAGGGAGTCGGGCGCGAGCCGCCCTTGGATGGCCAGAGCCGCCCTCCAGGCTCGCTCGGCCCCGGCCAGATCGCCCTTGCTGTACGCCGCCTCGCCTGCCTCGCAGAGCCGTTCCGCGTCCTCCTGTTCACCGCCAACGGCCGGCAGCAACGACAGCAGCCCGATCGCCATCGCCCGCCACCGCATGACTGGTCTCCCCGCGGACCCCTTCGAACCGCCTGCGCCCGCCCCGTGCGCGACCACCCCATGCCTTCGCCGCCGAGCCCGCCGGTCCTTCGCCGCTACCGCGCCGCCCCGCCGATGGCCAGATAGAACTCCCGCAGCGGCGGGATCTTCTCCGGCCGCGCCGCCAGCCCGCTCCAGTGAAACACCATCACCCCGGTCGCCGGCCGGCGTGAGCCGTGGTCGAGCACTTCGGCCACCTGCCCGGCCGCCACCGTCTCACCCCAGTCGGCGAGCTGCACGATGGGCCAGATCCGGTGCCGCTCGCCCGGCTCGCCGCGGATGCCGAGGTACCCTCCGAGCCACGTCACTTGCCGCGAGATCCAGGCCGGATCGGTCGCGTGGCCGAACCGCGCGTGGTACGGCATGGGGCTGAACACGTCGAGGTACCGGGCCTGCGCCTTCAGGTCGATGCACAGCTTGTTGCGCAGCGCGCCGTCGCGGTCGGTGTCGCTCCACGGGCAGTGGAAGGTGCCCAGCAGCAGGCCGGGGCGCGTCGCGTCGAGGATCGCCCGGATCTCACGGACCCAGTCGGTGAAGACGTCGCAGCGCCAACGGATCCAGCGCTCGCGGTGCGTGGTGAGCAGCAGGCGGGCCAGCCTCGTCACGGGCGCTGCGGGCAGCGTGATGCCGGTCTCCTGCTGGAACCGAGCCAGGGAGTAGGGCTCGAAGCCCGTGTCGGGCATCGCCGGCTCGGGCTGCTCCCAGTTCGCCTGGCTGTGGTGGTAGTCGAGCCAGACACCGTCGATGGGGACGCGGGCGACCAGCTCGCGCAGCGCGTCCATGCGCCAGCGGCGATAGCCCTCGTGCGCCGGCGCCACGCCCTGCCAGCCGTCGGGCGGCGGACAGGGCTGCCCATCCACCCCCACCGGCGCAGCGTCGGGGTGGTCCTTGAGGTACTCGGCGGCGTGCATGGTGTTGAACTCGGCGTAGAGCTTGACGCCCTGCTCGCGAGCCCAGGTGACCAGCTCGTCGTTGATGCCGCCCGAGCCGACGAAGATGGCGTTGACGCCCTGATCCACCAGCCGGCCGCCGGCGGGCACCATCTCCCTGGGCGCGCCGCCGTAGATGCCGCGCATCTGCACCCACGGCCGCGCCTCCGGCGCCGCGCCGGCCAGCACCAGACAGGACGCCGCGACGACCGAGAGTGCGAGCACCAGCTCTTCTCCTGCCACCCGGATCGGCCCGTGCCCGGCGACTGGAAGTCGCGGCAACCATGCGAAGCCCACCTGCGTGGGCTCCCGGATCCGGAGTCCGCGAAGGCGGACTTTGGATGGTTGCCGCGGTTTCAACCGCCGGGCTCAGGCAGGAAGGGCGCCGTCCGGGCCGAAGGCTGCCGGAGGAGTTCCGGCCACCGGCGGCAGATCCTGCACCTGCTCACGGTACCGGTAGATGAGGAAGGCGGAAGCGGATGGCGCACTACAAGGCGGTGATCGTGGGCGCGGGGCGGATGGCGGGCACCATCGACGACGAATGCGTGGACTACCCGGGCGTCGCGCTGCCCTACTGCCATGCCGCCGGCTATGCGGCGGTGCCGGAGGTGGAGCTGCTGGCCTTCGCCGACCCGCTGACGGACAAGGTCCGCAGCCTGCAGGAGCGCTACGGCGTGCCGCGCGGCTACGAGGACTACCGGGAGATGATCGAGCGGGAGAAGCCGGACATCGTCAGCGTCTGCACCCCGGCCACCGTGCATTGCGAGGCGGTCCTGTTCGCCGCGGAGCATGGCGCGCGAGCCATCTACTGCGAGAAGGCGCTGTGCTGCTCCCTGGCCGAGGCCGACCGGATGACGGAGGCCGTCGAGAGCCGCGGGATCAAGTTCAACACTGGCACGCTGCGCCGCTGGGCGCCGGGGATGGAGGCGCTCCGCGGCATGATCGAGCAGGGCGACCTGGGCGGGTTGCAGGCCGTGATCACCTACAGCGTGGGCGGCATGTTGCACTCCGCCAGCCACTTCTTCGACCTGATGCTCTACCTGGCCGGCGACCCGGAGCTCGAGTGGATCCAGGGCACCGTGACGGACGGCGACTTCGACCCGGCCGCCGCTCGGTGGGACAACGATCTGTCGGGGATCGGGCAGTTCCGACTGAGCAACGGGGTGATGGGCCACGTACTCAGCACGGGCCTGTGGGCCGAGTTCGCGGCTATCGGCAGCGAGGGCTCGGTGGCCATCATGAACAACGGCGTGGAGTTCGGGCTCCGGCGCCGGGAGCCGATCTGCGGCGGCAAGTACTACGAGTTCCATCCGGCCGAGTTCCCGCCGTACGAGCGCGGCAGCGCCACGGTGCGGCTGATTTCCGACTTGGTGCAGGCCCTGGACACCGGCGGGGAGACCCGGCAGGGCATCCGGCGCGCGGTGAACACGGCGGAGATCGCCTTCGGGATCATCGAGTCGCACCGGCAAGGCGGCGCGCGAGTGGCGCTGCCGCTGGCGCGCCGGGACTTCTGGATGCACTCGCACTGAGTGGGTGTCCGGTACCCGACTCCGGCCCCCTCTCCCCTCGGGAGAGGGCTGGGGTGAGGGCCGGCTCAGGGAGGTGTCCCATGACGTCGTCGTGGTTGCGGCAAGCCCTGCCCGGCGTGGTGTTGTGCGCCGCCCTACCGGCCCTCGGCTCCGGGTGGGAAGACATGACCGTCGCGCCCCGCTGGGGCACCGTCTGGCTCTCGCCGCGGCTCACCGCCAACTGGGTCAACCTGACCTATGCCGACATGCTCACGCAGCGTCCGGCGCCGGTGGGCGAAGTGGTGTTCGATCTCCCCGCGGGCGTGCAGTGCCTGTGGGCGTTTGAGGTGCGCTTCCACCAGTCGCCGCCGGCCGACGGGCGCAGTGAGCTGGTCCTCGAACAGGTGCCGATGGACGGCACGAAGGGGGTGTTCCTGCTCCTCGCCTCCAAGCTCCCCGTGGGCACCGTCGACCAGGGTCGTTCCTGGGCGCGGTGGGAAGGGGGCAGGACGCGCGCCGCCGAGTTCGCCGTCCGGGTCATCGACGTGCCGGTCGCGCGGCAGCCGAAGCGGCTCATGACCGGCGTCGCCACGTGGCCCTACATGATCGACAACTGGCCCGACTTCCAGCGGCAGTTCGCCTCCTTCGGCTGCAACCAGATGGACCTCTGGCACACCGCCATCTACCTCGCCGACCGGTACACCGAGAAGCCCCGGCCGCCGGCCCTGGACTACGTGGCGCGCCTCGCCCGGACGAACCGGGAGCTGGGCATCTCGACCGCCGTGGACGCTTCGATCTGGTGGGACGAGGGCGCGATGAGCGACGATCCCGACGCGCACGCGCTGTTCGCCGACGGCACGCGCTCGGGGCCGTGCCCCTCCTACCGCGGCCCCGGGTTCACCCGGGGCATGCAGAAGAACGTCGCCATCGCCCAGTCCGGCATCAGTTGGGTTCAGAGCGACGAGGAGGTCTACGGCAACGGCAACTTCACCCGGGCCTGTGTCTGCCCGCGCTGCGAGGCCCGCTGGCGCGAATGGCTGAAGGCCAGCCGCCCGGAGTTGGACTACCTGCCGCCCAAGACCGTGATCACCGAGCGCGAGGCCCACCCGGAGCAGTGGCGCGCCTGGCTCTGGTTCCGCGCGGCGCTGACCACCGAGCGCTACCGGCTCTACCGCGCCGAGCTGGCGCGGGTGGTGGGGCAGACCAAGGCCAGCTCCAGCCCGCAGCCCCGGCTGGGCTGGTGGGCCGGCGCCGCCGAGGACCACACGCTGCTCCACGCCATGCAGGATGCCCGTGGCCTGGCGTCGGTGGTGGACCAGATCATCCCTCAGCTCTACTTCCG
>JACPDV010000011.1 GCA_016183835.1 Armatimonadota bacterium | reverse complement strand
GCAGGCCGAGATCGACGGCGCACAACGGCTGCTCATCTGCCCTGACGACGTACTCCACACGCTGCCCTTCGCGGCGCTGGTGACCCGGGAGGAGGGCGGTGTGAAGCACTACCTGGTCGAGGACAAGCCACTCCACACCATCGTCAGCATGGGCGTCTACGTCGAGGCGAGGAAGGCGCGGAGCAACGAACCCAACCGCCAGCCGTGGATGGGTTTCGGCGATCCGGCGTACGACGAGCTTCCCCCACCCTCACCCTCCCCGCGGGCGGGGAGGGAGGCCGAGTCCGGGGCACCCTCCCCGTCCACGGGGAGGGCCGGGGTGGGGGCTGACGACGCTTACATCCGCCGTGGCGGGCGCCTCGCACGTCTGCCTGGCACGCGCGTCGAGGTGGACGCCATCGCAAAGGTGATGGGCGCCGGGGCGGTGGAGCGGCTTGGCAAGGACGCGACAGAGACCGCGGCGCGAACGGGAACCGGGGGCTATCGCATCGTACACTTCGCGTGCCACGGCCTGCTGGATGACATCGACCCGTTCGGCTCGGCGCTGGCGCTCTCGCCGGACAAGCAGAACGATGGTCTGCTGCGCGCCTACGAGATCCTGGAAAGGGTGCGGTTGAAGGCCGACCTGGTGGTGCTCTCGGCGTGCCAGACCGGGTTGGGGGAGCGGACGAAGTATGAAGGAGTGGTGGGTCTGACCCGCGCCTTCATCTACGCGGGCACGCCCAGCGTGATCGTGTCGCTCTGGAGCGTGTCGGACGAGAGCACGGCGGCGCTGATGACCGAGCTGTACCGCCAGCTTCAGGCCGGAAAGTCGAAGGACGAGGCGTTGCGGCAGGCACAGCTTGCGCTGTTGCACGACGCGGCCCATCCCGAGTGGTCCCAGCCGTACTACTGGGCGGCGTTCGAGCTGGTGGGGGACTGGCGGTAGTTCCGGATGCGTGTCCCGGGTGGGTGCACCGGCAGAGGCGGCGGAGTCCGAACGCGTCCGCAGGAGCGGACCCTACGGGCGCTGCGGCAACAGGACCTCCGCGCCCGGTGTCGAACCCCCCGCCGGAGCCGTCGCAATGACCCTGCCCCTCAAGGTCGGCCTGGTGGGTGCCCGCCGCGCGGTGAGCACCTGCCGCGGGTTCGGCGCCTGCCCCGAGACTGTCGTCCACGCCGTGTGCGACCTGGACGAAGCCGCTGTCAACGCCGCTGCCGACCGCTACGGCATCCCCGAGCGCTTCACCCGCTACGAAGACATGCTCGACTCGGGCATCGACATCGCCGTGATCGGCACGCCGATGCAGTTCCACGCGCGGATGTCCGTGGCCGCCCTGGAGCGCGACATCCACGTGCTGTGCGAGGTCACCGCCGCCGTGTCGCTCGAGGAGTGCGGGCAGCTCGTCCGCGCGCAGCGGCGGTCCAAGGCCGCCTACATGATGGCCGAGAACTACTGCTACATGCAGCCAGTCGTGCTGGTTCGCGAGATGGTGCGGCAGGGGCTCTTCGGGCAGGTCTACTTCGGCGAGGGCGAGTACACCCACGAGCTGGAGGGCCTCCACTTCACCGCCACGGGCGCGCCCACCTGGCGGCACACGTGGCAGGTCGGCCGCCGCGGCTGCACCTACCCGACCCACAGCCTCGGCCCGCTGCTGGAGTGGTTCGACGACCGGGTGGAGAGCGTCACCTGCCTCGGCTCCGGCCGCCACACCCCGCCCGAGCGGCGCATGGACGACGTCACCGTGATGCTGTGCCGCCTCAGCCACGGCCAACTGGTGAGTATTCGGAACGACATGATCAGCAAGCGCCCGCACATCATGACGTACTACTCCATCCAGGGCACGAAGGGCTGTTACGAGGCCTCCCGCGGCACGGGCGCGCCGCACAAGGTGTGGCTGGAGGGGCAGTGCGACGGGCCGGAGGCGTGGCGGCCGCTGAGCGAGTTCGAGGAGCACCTGCCCGAGTTCTGGCGCAACCCGCCCGAGGAGGCGGTGAAGGCGGGCCACGGCGGCGGCGACTACTTCGTCGTGCGCGACTTCGTGGACGCCGCGCTGGGCCAGCGGCCCGCGCCCATCGACGTCTACCGCGCGCTGGACTACACCGTGCCCGGATTGGTGAGCGAGGAGAGCATCGAACGTGGCGGGGTGAGCGTGGCGGTGCCCGACTTCCGCGCGTGGGACGGCGTCGCGCCGCTCAAGGCACTGTAGGGCGGGCTATTGCCCGCCATCTCACCGCAGCCGGGACGTAGACCGGAATGGCGGGCAATAGCCCGCCCTACGAGGGAGCGCGAGCGTGATCGACTTCCATCTCCACTTCGGCCGCATGTACCGCAGCAGCTACCCCGCCAAGCCGCCGCTGAGCGTCCACGCGCTCGTCGACTGGATGAACCGCAACGGCGTGGACATCGGCGTTCTCTTGCCGCTCGAGAGCCCCGAGGGCGGCTGGGGCTATCTGCTGACCGAGGACGTGGTGGAAGCGCGGAACGCGTATCCCGAGCGGTTCGTGGCGTTCGTCTGCGCGGATCCGCGGTACCCGCTGGCGGCCCAGCAGATCGACTACTTCGTCAAGCACCATGGCTGCCGCGGGTTCGGTGAGCACGTCTGCGAGGGCGCCTTCGACGGCGAGCGCAACCTGGTGCTGTACCGCCGCTGCGAGGAGCACGGCCTGCCGGTCGTGTTCGAGATCAACACGGACTACTGCTCGGACGAGGTCGGCCTGCCGCGCCTGGCGCGCTGCCTGCGCGAGTTCCCGAATGTGGCTTGGTGTGGGCACGGACCCGGCTTCTGGTGCGCGATCTCGGCCGACGACGACCGCACGTGCGGCTACCCCACGGGCCCGATCGTGCCGGGCGGCGCTATCGACCGGCTGATGGAGAAGTACGACAACCTCTGGCTCGACCTGAGCGCCGGCTCGGGCAACGTTGCCCTCACCCGCGATCCGGAGTTCACGCTCGGGTTCGTCGAGCGCTGGTGGTCGCGGATGCTGTTCGGCACGGACTACCTCGGCCCGGGGCAGCCCATCCCGCAGTTCGACTGGCTGCGGGACCTGGCGGTCAGCGACGAGGTGCGCGACGCGATCGCGTTCGGCAACGCACGACGGCTGCTGGGGCTCTGACCCGCCGTAACGCGCCGGCGATGGCATCACAATGACGGCATGGAGCGGGCCATGCCGGTCGAGACCGTCAGCCTGGACGGACACATCATCGACTCGCTGACGCTGTCGAAGGTGCTCGACCTGATCCTGCTCGGCGGCGGCAGCTACCGCATTCAGGCCTTCCAGGTCGGGGTGACGCGCGACGAGCCGAGCCACGCCGAGATCGAGGTGCGGGCCGATACCTCGGAGCGGCTCGACGCGATCCTGGCGCGCCTCGGGCAGCAGGGCGCTGCGCGGCAGGGAGGCGAGGCCGAGTGCCGGCCGGCGCCGGCGGACGGCGTGTTCCCCGAGGGCTTCTACGCCACCACCAACCTCGAGACTCAGGTGCGGGTGGAGGGCCGGTGGCTGCCGGTGGCCCGGCTGGAGATGGACTGCTGCATCGTGATCCGCCCTGGCCCGGAGGCGGCCTGCACGCCGTTCAACCGGGTCCGCCGCGGCGACGCTGTGGTGGTGGGCGACGGCGGCGTGCGCGTGGAGCCGCTGCCGCGCCGCGAGCCGGGCGACGCGTTCGCCTTCATGGGCAGCGACGTGTCCACCGAGCGGCCGAAGGGGCTGCTGGTGGCGAGGGTGGCCGACGCGCTGCGCGAGGCGCACTCCGCCGGGCGCAAGGTGCTGTTCGTGGGCGGGCCGGCGATCGTCCACACCGGCGCCGCGCCCTGCCTCGCCGCGCTCCTGGCCGGCGGCTGGATCGACGTGCTGTTCGCCGGCAACGCCCTGGCCACGCACGACATCGAGCTGGCCCTGTTCGGCACTTCGCTGGGCGTGGATGTGTCCACCGGCCTGCCCACCGCACACGGCCACGAGCACCACCTGCGGGCGATCAACGCCATCCGCGCGGCCGGCGGGATCCGCCCGGCCGTGGCCGACGGACTGCTCAGGAGCGGCGTCATGCACGCCTGCGTCACGCACGGGGTGCGCTACGTGCTGGCCGGCAGCATCCGCGACGACGGCCCCCTGCCGGACGTGATCACCGACGTGATCGAGGCCCAGGAGGCGATGCGCGCCGAGCTGGACGGCGTGGGCGTGGCGCTGATGGTGGCCACCACGCTGCACTCGGTGGCGACCGGCAATCTGCTGCCGGCCGCCGTGCGCACCATCTGCGTGGATGCCGATGCCGACACCGTGATCAAGCTGCTCGACCGCGGCACGCACCAGGCGGTCGGCCTGGTCACCGACTGCGAGTTCTTCCTCCGCGAGCTGGCCCGGGGGCTGGAGGCCGGCGGGTGAGCGGCCCCGCACTGCTCATGTGCCCGCCCGACGTGTACGACGTCGCCTACGAGATCAACGTCTGGATGTCGGTGCGGAACCGGCCGGACACCTCGCTGGCGGCGCGACAGTGGGGTGCGCTCCACCACGCGCTGGCCGAGGAGCTGGGCCTCGATGTGGCGCTGGTGCCGCCCATGCCGGGCGCGCCCGACATGGTGTTCGCCGCCAACGCCGGGCTGGTGTGGGGCCGCCGCGTGCTGCTCGCCAACCTGCGCCACCCGCAGCGGCGCGTGGAGACGCCGGCCTTCCGGGCCTGGTTCGAGGCGGCGGGTTACCAGGTGCTGGAGCCGCCCGCCGGTGTGCCGTTCGAGGGCGAGGGCGACGCCCTGCTCGCCGGCGACGTGGTGCTCGCCGGCTACCACCAGCGCACCGCCATCGCCGCGCACCGCTGGCTGGGAGAGACGCTCGGCCTGGAGGTGCTCTCCCTGGAGCTGCCCGATCCGCGCTGGTACCACCTCGACACGGCGCTGCTGGTGCTGCGGCCCGGGCTGGTGGCCTGGTACCCGGGCGCCTTCGACGACTACGCGCGGCGCGTGATCGAGAGCCGCTTCGAGACTCTCGCGGTGGTCGAGACCGAGGCGCTGCGCTTCGGCTGCAACGCGGTCGTGGCGGGCCGGAGCGTGGTGCTCCCGGCGCACTGCCCCCGGCTCCAGGCGGACCTGGAGCGGCTCGGGAACCGCACGTTGGCCGTGCCGATGACCGAGTTCATCAAGGCCGGGGGCGCGTGCAAGTGCCTCGTGCTGCGGCTCGACCTCGGCCCGGCCGCCACCGACCCGGTCCCGCCGCCGGAACGCCCTACTCAGGCCCGAAATGCTTGAGCATCACCAGCGCGTCGGTTTCGCTCTCGTTCTCAATCAGCACGCCCTCGCGCGCCGCGCCCACGGCCACGAAACACTCGTCGCTCGTCATCTGCCCGTAGCGGATCATCGCCGGGGTGTCGATCTTGACCCCGTTGATCCGCCCGTGGCCCTGCATCAGGATGAACCCGTAGGCGGCCTCGTCGCGGATCCGCACCGACCGCCCGGGGGCTACCGTCAGCTCCTGCGCGCTGTACCACGGGCTGCCGTAGACCACGTCCAGGAGCTGGTACCCGTCCGCCACAGCCGCCGCCGCGTCGCCCACCGGCCGCGGCGCGCGGAAGTGGTTCCGGCCGAACTCCGGGTCCACGTTCGACTCCCAGTCGAGCATGCTCACCAGGTAGTCGAAGTCGAACCACTTGTCTTCGGGCACGTCTTTGACCAGCAGCTCTCGCCCCACCGGGCGGCCGTCCACCATGCTCTGAAACATGCCGAACACGTCGCTCGCTCGCTGCGGCTCGTAGGTCACCAGCGAGCCCGGCGCGTGGAGAATCCCCGGCGGCACGTCCCAGCCGGTGCCGGGTTCCAGCCGGTAGGCTTTGGAGTGATCGAGGATGTGGTTGTCGCCCTCGTCCCAGCGCTTGAGGCAGTCCACCACCTGGTCTTTGGTGGTGCCGGGCTCGAGGCCGAAGTAGGTGTGGGGGAAGAGGTTCTCGATGACGTTGATCTGCGGCGGGAAGTAGTACGCCTCCGGCTTGCCCTTGCGCCCCACGAGCGCGGCGTGCTGATCCATCTGGTGGACGTGATGGGGGATCGGCCCGAGGTTGTCGAAGAATTTGCAGAGCAGCCCCCAGCCG
>JACPDV010000010.1 GCA_016183835.1 Armatimonadota bacterium | reverse complement strand
CTGCTCGAAGCCCGCGCCGAGTGGGGCCTGGTGGGGCTGATGGAGTCGCACCACTACGGCTGGTGGCCGTCGTTCGTCAGCGAGCTGGCCAAATGGGCCTACTGGGAGCCGGCCGTCTCGATCGCCGACCTCGCCGACCGGATCGCGGAACGTGACTTCGGGCCGGCCGGCGGGCCGCTGGCGGTTCAGGCGTGGCAGGCATGGAGCGAGGCGATCCGCGACTACGTGCCGACCAACGAGGACCAGTACGGCCCGTTCCGCGTCGGACCGTCGTACCCGCTGCAGTTCCTGGCCGACGTCGAGACGTTCCCGTCGGCGCCCTACGCCCACTTCGGCAACGAGCCCCTGAGCACCAACTATCGGCCCCACCAGCCCGACGACGTGCCCACGGAGATCGGTCTGCTGGAGCGCATGGCCAGCCGCTGGACAGAGGGACTGGACCGGCTGGCGGAAGCCGTGGCCCTGGCACCCAAGGCGAAGCAGCCAGCGGCAGAGCGCATGGTCGGCCTCGGCCGGTTCATCCTGCACAGCGTCCGGACCACCATCCACACCAAGCGCTGGTGGCTGCTCAAGCAGCGGCTCCTTGCCGCGACGCAGCCGGACCACGCCGAAGCGATCCTGGACGACCTGGTGCGGCTGGGCGAGGCCGAGATCGCCAACGCGGAGGCGACGATTCCGCTGGTGGAAGCGGACTCACGCCTCGGCTGGGAGCCGAGCATGGAGTACATGACCGACCGCCCTCACCTGGAGTGGAAGATCGCTTGGATGCGGCGCGTGCTCGACGAGGAGGTCCCGGCATACCGGCGGAAGCTGTCGGCGACGAACTGAGGGACCCGCCGGGATCCGTCATCCCCGGGGAGGAATCGACCCGTGAAACAGCTCCTGCTCATCGCCGCCGGCGCAGTCTGCCTGGCGGCGGCCGCCCTGGCGCAGGACGCCCAGCCGGCTCCGCCGGCGCCTTCGGTCGGGAAGGTGGCCTCGTTCGAGAGCGACGCCGACAACCCGTTCGTGCTCCGCGACAACATCTCCGGCACGCGGGTTTCCGAGCATGCGACCGACGGGCAGTTTGCGCTGCGGGTGGTCGCCAAGGGCTCGGACAAGCCGAGCTGGCCTGCGCTCTGGCTCTATCCGAAAACGGAGCCGAACTGGTCGGCGCGGCAGTTGCTGTCGATGGACATCTTCCTCGAGACGCCCGACGTCGTCGACCTGGGGGCGCAGCTCTCCGTACTCGACCGCAAGGACTCGGTGACCGTGTCCCTCGGCCAGCTCCAGCCGGGCTGGAACAAGGGCCTGACCCTCGATCTGCAGGACTTCGGCTGGGACCTGACCCGCGTGGCGAACCTGGCCCTGTACCTGACCACACCCCGCAAGGACGTGGTGTACACCATCGACAACGTGCGGGTCCGGACCGCTGGGTGAGCGTGAAGGGGATGGGCGCGTCGGGCTCGGAGTTCGAGACGACCGCCACCACGACCTACGGCTCCATCCAGATCACCGGCGCGGACGTGGGCGACCTGCAAGTCGGCCAGCAGGTCTCCGTCTCCAAGTGCTACATCCGCGTGCAGAGGCCCACGCTCTTCGGCCCGGGGGAGCCCTACTCCACGGCCAGAGCCTTGGGTGATGCCGTGGAGATGCGCGGCTACGACGGCAGCTCCGGGAGCTGGCTGACGTGCATCGCGGAGGTCGACGGCACCGACCCCGTCACCTTCCGCTGGAAGCTCGACCTCGCCAAGCCCTGGGCCGCCGCCAAGGTGCCGGTGACCTACGACTGGCAGACGCTGAGCGGCGGCATCGAGTTGCGCTTCCAGCGGCGCGAGTGGAGGTCCGGCGAGATGGCGACCTTTGCCGCGCGCGACCAGTTGGTGAGCACCATCGACCGGATCGAGGGCAAGGTCGTGACGCTGCAGAACGCCGCGAACCGCACGACCACCGGAGCGGTCGTCCGCCACACCGACCGCGCCGCGGCGCAGAAAGCCATCGACCTCGCGCTCAAACGGAAGTGCAACGTCTTCTTCCCGGCCGGCCACTACCGCGTCCCCGGCGGTCTGCGGGTGGCCAATGCGTCGGCGATCCGGCTCGAAGGCGCCAACGCCGCGACGACGGTGCTCGACATCAGCGACGGCGAGGGCGCCTGCTTCGCACTCCAGCGCGGCACCGAGGTGACCCTCCGCAACTTCGGCATGGTCGGCCACACCGGGCTCGCGGAGGCGGCACTGGCCTTCACCACTTGCAGCGGCTACGGCTTCTGGCCGAATGACCTCAAGGGCTGCAAGGCCGTGACCATGTCGGGCACCGAGCGAGTGCTGGTCGAGAACGTCCACGCCCGCCGCATGGCGAGCGAGTGCTTCTACGCCCAGGGCCCGGCGCGCGAGGGCCGGGCCGAGCCGGCGCAGTACCAGAAGGCGCTGACCTACCTGCGCTGTTCCGTCACCGACTGCGCCGCCAACGCGTTCAACAACAACGACCGCGGCGAGAACACGAACATCCTCTACTGCCGCGTGGACGGCGCCGGTTGGCACGCCGCCGAGATGCCTGCCCGATTCCTGCGGGTTCAGGGCTGCTACTTCCGCAACACAGGGCCCGTCACGGTCGGCGACATGAGCCACCGCTACGAGGACCTCAACGAGCTGGGTTGCGGGCAGGCCTTCGTCTGCGACAACGTCTTCGAGGGCATCGGCCGCTGCGGCGGCATCGCGGTCAACCACGGTTCCTCCCAGGTCGTGATCTCCGGCAACCTGTTCGTCAACTACAACGGCCCGGCGATCACCGTCTCCAGCCAGACGGTGCGACCGGCCTTGCCGTGGTACAAGCCGGACGCGCCAGTGGACTGGGGCTCCTACCCCTCGCGCAGCGTTTTGGTCAGCGGCAACCTCATCGACCTCACCTACTCGGGCGACGGCGCGGCCAGCCGGGTGGGCATCAGCGTGGACGCTTCCGAAGTCACCGTCGCCGACAACCAGGTCTACGTTCGCGGCCAGCCCGATCCGCGGGTGACGGGCATCCGGCTGCGTGAGCCCGCGCTGCACTTGACCGTCCACGACAACCTAGTGCGCAACTGCGGGACCGGGCTGCTGACGGAACGGGCCGCGTCGCGGGTTACGCAGATGATCGACGGCACCACGTTCCTCGAAGCGTCGCTGCCGCTGGAGTGGCGCTACTCTCACCAGTACCAGGGCTGGAATGTCGTCTGGATCAGCGGCAACCAGGTGACCGGGACGTCGGTCATCGAGGCCTACGACCCTGCCACTTTGCGCTTCAGGCTGACGTCACCGCGTGAGATGAAGGTGGGCGACGGCTTCGAGGTGTACCCTCCCGGCTCGGCCAACTGGGACCTTCACGACAACACGATCACCGGCTGCCTCCGCCCCGTGGTGCTGGACAACTACGGCAGCTCGACCAACCGCTTCTCACGCAACACCATCAGCCGGGGCCAGGCGACCGGGATCGAGCGGGCCATGAGCGTGGCCGGGGGCTACGAGGTAGCCGACAACCTGATCGCCGGCTTCGACGAGGCCGGCTGCACGGCCCTCTGGCTGCTCCCCGACCGGCTGGGCAGGCCGCTGCCGAACCTCTACCGCGGCAATCGCTTCACGGGCTGCATCATGGCAGTCGGTGAGAGCCGGCCGGGCCTCTGGCGGGCAGCCTTGAGCGACGGCAACACCTTCACGGATTGCGGCGGAGTGCCACCGGCGCCTTGACCGCCGCGCCGCGGCTTCGTTACACTCGCTGGCGTCGGGATTCAGGGAAAACGGGTCCGCCATGCGCCGAACGCTCTACCTGTCTTTGCTGTTGCTTGCGGTGGCTGCCGCGGCCGGGCCGCGCCGGCCGGTGCGGCGGGAGCGACCGATGCCCACCTTGCAGGCCGTCCGTCTGTACGTCGATCCGCCGGACGGCGCACACCAGCAGCTCTACGCCTTCTACCGGGCCGCCGGCTACGACTCGTTCGAGTTCCTCGAGCGCGGCTTCGGCATCCGGCCGGACCTCCACGCGAAGTACTACGCCGACACCGCCGCGCAGATCGCGACGGCGCAACGGTACGGGTTCCGCGTCTGGATCCTCCTGCTGGCGGCGATGAAGCAGTGGCGGGGGCCCGCCGACAACGGTTACCTGGCGAGCTTCAGCGCGCTCGATCGGCCGCAGCTTGACGAACGGCTGGCCAACCTCGAGCACGCCGTCGAAGCGCTGCGCGGGGCGGACGGCTTCGTCTTCTTCGCCGGCGACCCCGGCGGCGATCCCGAGGGCCGCAGCACCGTCCACGACTGCATCGACTTCGCCCGGCAAGTGCGCGACATCGTGCACCTCCAGGCGCCCCGGGCCGGCTTCGTGGTGAACCTCTGGGCCGTGGCCGAGTGGACCGGCTTCCCCTCTCCGTTCGGCCTGCGCTTCTGGCAGCAGCAGGTGACCGCCTCGCGCGCCGTGGCGGAGGACCCGGCGCTGCTTGGGCCGCGTTGCGGTGTGACCTTCTCGCTCGACAACGCCTACCGCTCGCTGGCGCTGGCCTGCTATGCCGGCGCAGGGCTGCGGCCCGAGATCTACCCGCAGGCCGCCGACGTCCAACGCTTGCACGCTCGCGGCGTGCGACCCATCCTCGGTTGGCCGTACTTCCTCGTCGACGAGGTCGACGACGGGTTCATCACGCCGAACAACGTCGCGAGCCGAGGACAGTCGCAGGCCGAGACGCGGTACATCCGCGCGATCGTCGACCATGGCCGGGCCGTCGGGCTCGACGGGCTGGTGGCCAACGCGGCGTTCGTCGAGGCCGAGGCGCTGAACGTGTACGCCTTCGGCCGCATGTGCCGCGAGCCGGGCCTCAAGCCGGAAGCCCTGCTGGACCAGTATGCCCGCCTGCTGGCGGAGCCCGGCAGCGCGAACGAGCTCGCGCTGGTGCTGCGGTTCATCGAGAATCACAGCAACTGGCACCACAGCCTGCCGCCGGCCTATCGGCTTCCGGCTCTGGACGACAACGGGATGACGGCGAACGCGGCGCTCCAGCGCCTGGCCGGCGTGCGTCCGCGCGCGGCGGCGCCCATCGCGCTGCCCGAGCCGCCGGCCCAGTATCTGTCGCGGCTCAGGCGGCGGGTCGAGGCGATCGCCGCGGGCGACATCGGCGGCACAGCACCGATCCTGCACGAAGGAACAGGTCACTGACCGGAGCGCACGACACCTCACGGTGCCGGTGCCCAGCCCAGCCGCTGGCGCGGCGGGGCCGCGGCCGGCTCGGGTTCAGCCTTCCGGCCCTTCCTCGCGCCCATAGGCCGCGGCGATCGCCGCGTGCGGGTCGAACATCTCCTCAATCAGCCCGAGCTGCTGCTCCAGCTCGCACGGCGGCTCGTAGGTGTCGAGGTCCTCGCCGTCGGCGAAGCCTCTGAGCAGCTCGACCATGTAGAGGAAGGTGCGCAGCGGAATGTCCGGCGGGACGCCGTGGTCCACGCTGGGGATGTACCCGCCATACTCCCGCGCCACCCGGTAGCGCCGCACGACCTCGGCACGCGCCTGCTCCTTGCCAAAGCGCAGCTCGCGCTTGTCTATGCCGCCCTGGATGTAGATCCCCGGGTTCTCGCGCAGGATGGTCTCGGGGTCGTTGCCGGCCGCGATCTCGATGGGCTGGATGCCGTCGATGGCCCGCCCGCGGCCGTCGCGCGGCCGGTACATGGCGTCCAGGATCTGACCGTTGTAGCCATCGGAATCCATGTCCACCACCTCGACGCCGTGCTCCTTGAAAAACGCGTAGAGCTGGCGGTAGCAGGGCAGCATGAACTCCTTGATGTGCGCCGGTGAGATCATCGAGTGGGCTTTGTAGGCCATGTCCTCGTTGAGGATGAAGTGGTCGACCCGAATCTGCGACAGCGGCTCGCGCAACAGCTCAATCAGGAACCAGGTCCAGTACTCCATCATCTCGTGGACCAGGTCCGGCTGGTCGTAGAACATCATGGAGAGGCCTTCGAGGCCGCACATGTCGCGCAAGCTCCAGAACAGGCAGGGCACGGTGGCGCCCACCGGGTGTTGGCTGTTCCTCGCCGCCTCGACGTACGTGGTCCAGCCCGGGCCGTCACCCACGTGCCGGTAGAAGTTCGGGTTGAGGTTCGTCAGCGGCGCACCGTCGCCACCGGGGCCGGTGCGCTCGGGCGAACGCGGGTCGAAGTGCGAGCGCATCTCCTCCCACGTCGCCCGGTCCCGCACGAAGAACTCCAGGTACCGCCGCGTGACGAAGCCATCGGTCGGCTGGTGAATGGCGTCCATCCGGTAGACGCCCCAGTGGTCCCGCCACCAGCGGTAGTTGCCCTCTTCCTTGTAGACGATCTCCTCCATCGGCGGCACCGGACCGCAGTAGAGCTTGCCGATGCCCATCCCCCCGTCCGCGCCGGTCCAGGAGTGGAAGCGCCGTTGTTGCTCCTCGGACAGTCCCTGCCGGCGCCAGGCCGCGAAGGTCGAGGCCCGCGGCCCCCCGAAGACGTAGGGCATGCGGTCCACCGGCTGGCGTCTCACCACGGCGAGGAAGCGTTCGCGTGCATTCACGTCGGAGCTCCGTTGGGGCTGCTGCCGTTGGTTCGCCATCGTTGCAGCCATCCCTTGACCGATGTTCGGGTGAGTGGGCGCGTAGGCTATCGCCGGGCCGGTCCGCACGGCCACCCCCGCAGGGCGGTTGTGGTACCCTACCCGCCCGGCCCGAACTACCGCCTGGACCCCCGGAACGAGGCCGCGCATGGCCCGGGGTGGAGCGAATGGGAGCTCGTCAAGCGCGCCGAGCCGCGGTTCCCCGGCCACCGACAGCCGCGCGTGCCTGCCTGGGGCTACGACGATGAGGCCGACCCGGCCTGCATGGCCCGCCGGATCGACGCCGCCGCCGACCACGGCGTCGATGTGTTCCTCTTCGACTGGTACTGGTACGACGATGGGCCGTACCTGGAGCGCGGGCTGGAGCGGGGCTTCCTCGGCGCGGCCAACAACCACCGGCTGAAGTTCGCCGTGCACTTCGCCAACCACACCTGGACCAACATCCACCCGGCCAAGCTCCACTCACCGGCGCCGGTGCAGTATCCCGGTGAGATCACGCGGGAGACCTTCGACACCATCGTCGAGCACGTGGTGCAGCGCTACTTCCGGCATCCCAGCTACTGGCTGATCGACGGCTGCCCGTACTTCTCGTTCTACGAGCTGACGAAGCTGGTGGCGAGTTTCGGCAGCGTGGCGGCGACACGGCGGGCGCTGGACGGATTCAGGGCGGCGACGCGGGCGGCGGGATTCCCTGAGCTGCACCTGAACGCGGTGGTCTGGGGGCGGCCGGTCCTGCCGGGCGAGTCGGGCGCGGCCGATCCGGTGAAGCTGGTGACCGACCTGGGCTTCGACAGCTTCACCTCGTACGTCTGGATCCACCACGTGGGGCTGCCCGAGTTCCCGGAGACGGACTACGGGTACGTGCAGGGCGAGTACCTGAAGTACTGGCAGCGGGTGGAGCGGGAGTTCCCGATCCCGTACCACCCGAACGTGAGCATGGGGTGGGACTCGAGCCCGCGGACGGTGCAATCGGACCGGTACCTGAACGTGGGCTACCCGTTCATGGCGACGATCGGCGGGAACACGCCGGAGCGGTTCAGAGACGCGCTGGCAGAGACGCAGCGGCGGCTGTCGGGGCGGCCGGCGCGCGACCGGATCCTGACCATCAACGCCTGGAACGAATGGACCGAGGGGAGCTACCTCGAGCCGGACACCGAAACGGGGATGGCCTACCTGGAGGCGATCCGCGACGTGTTCGGCTAGCCGGCGAAGCAGAGGCACACCGGCTTGGGCACCTCGCAGACGGCGCCGGTGGGGGTGAGGCGGCCGGTGCCGGCATCGCGGGCGAAGGTGACGACGTTGTCGCTGCGCTCGTTGGCGCAGAGGACGAAGCGCTGGTCGGGGACGATGGCGAAGTTGCGCGGCCACTCGCCGCCGCAGAGAGGCACCTCCACCTGACTCATGCGACCGTCGTGGTCGAGAGCGTAGACGGCGAGGCTGTGGTGGCCGCGGTTGGAGCCGTAGAGGTGGCGGCCATCGCGGGTGAGGTGGACGTCCGCCGGGTAGTTGGTGCCGGTCCAGCCGGGCGGAAGCGTGGACTCGGTCTGGAACTCGGTCAGGCTGCCCGCAGCGGGGTGCCAGTGGAAGGCGGTCATGGTGGAGCCGGAGCTCGTTGATGACGTAGACGCGGGTGCCGGAGGGGTCGAAGGTGAGGTGGCGCGGGCCGGCGCCGGGGGCGAGGATGCCGTGGCCGTGGCTGAGCAGCTTGCCTTGCTCGAGGTTGAGCTTGTAGACCAGGACCTGGTCGAGACCGAGGTCGCAGCAGAGGGCGAAGCGGTTGTCGGGCGACGGGGTGATGAAGTGGGCGTGGGGGGTTTTTCCGGGGACATCATACTTGTTTTCTGAAATAGGTATGGTGTCCCCGGAAAGACCGTGCTGCCGGAAGTCGCTGGCGGGGTCGAGCCCGCCGTCGGGGCGGATGGGGAGGATGGCGGCGCTGCCGCTGGAGTAGTTGGCGACGAGCGCGAACCGTCCGGTGGCCTCGACGCTGACGTGGCAGGGCGCGGTGCCGCAGGAAAGCTGCAGGCCCAGAGGTGAGAGTCCGCCGTCGGCGGGATCGACGGTGAAGGCGGCCACGGCGCCCTGCTTCTTGCCGTCGTGGTCTTCGACCTCGCTGACGGCGTAGAGCGAGCGGCCGGAGGGGTGGAGGGCGACGAAGGTCGGGTTGGCGATCTCCGCCGTCTGGCCGGTGAGGGTGAGGGTGCCGGCGGCGGGGTCGTAGTCGGCGACGTAGATGCCCTGGCTGCCCGTGCCCGTGTAGGTTCCGATGTAGACCAGCATGTCGTTCACTCCCACTTTCCGGCACACTTTCGGCTTTCTGGGGACACCATACTTATTTCTGAAATAAGTATGGTGTCCCCGGAAGCAATGGTGTCCCCGGAAGCATCAGGCCGCAGAGACGCAACAGCTCGCCGATGGGCTCGGGGTGGTCGTCCACCCGCAGGTCGAGGCTCGGCGTGTACTCGCTCCCGCCGGGCGCCGCGCCGATCAGCAGCGCCGCGGCCTGTT
>JACPDV010000441.1 GCA_016183835.1 Armatimonadota bacterium | reverse complement strand
TACTCCATCCTGCGATAGATCAGCCGCAACGACCGTTGCGGCCCTTCGGGCTCGCCGCTCCCGGCGTCCGCCGGCGCCCCTGCCTGGCCGGCGCCGCCGCTTTGCGACGGCTGCATCTCCACGATCACGATCGCCTCGATCCGGTTGGTCAGGACGTGTTCGCCCCGCCCCACCGTGCCATCCGCCTGCAGACGGTAGGCCAGGGCGCGCGTGGTGAGCAGCGGCGCCACCTCCTCGAACGTCTGGTCCGTCATGTCGCTCAGACCGAGCAGGTCGCCCACGGTTTCAAACGGTTGGTCGCGCCGGCCGTTGACGATGGCCTGCGCGATGTCTTCGTCCATCCCCGGCAGGGAGGCGAGGACCTCCGCCGACGCCGTGTTGACATTGACCAGCCCGAGCTGGTACTTGTCCGTGCTCACCGTGAGCTTGTCGTAGACCTCCTGGAGCTTCTCGCGGCCGAGCACGGGGAGCAGCTCGGCGACACTGGCGGGGCGGGTGGCCTGGGCCGCGCCCGGGTTGGCCGGATTCTGCTCGGGCGCGGGAGCCGGGGCGGCCGGCGAGCCGGGGGTCGGCAGCGCCGTGCCCTGCTCCGGCTGCGGCGTGGTGCCCTGCCCGTCGCGGTACTGCAGGATCGCGTCGATGTCCTCGGGCGCAAGCTGCTCGCCGAGTGCCTGCTGCAGCGTGTCGCGGTCGGCGGTGGTCAGGTTGACCCGCTCCTGCCCGTCGGCATCCAGGTTCTGGTCCTGGGAGTAGACGGTGAACTGGTCGTCCAGCGGCGTGGTCTGCGGCGTTTGGGCGCCGCTCGGCGCGGGAGTCTCGTCCAGCCCGGCGACGCGGTCGGTGCCGAAGTAGCGCTCGGGGGTCATGTCGCGGAGGAGGAGCAGCTCGCGGACGGTCTGGAACCAACTGTCGCGGCTGTTGTAAGGGTCGCCCAGCCCCGCGTAGAAGTCGGTCTCGGCACCGGCATCGCGCGGCACGGTGTCGTCGTCGCGCCAGTCGAGGATGGTGTCCACCAGCTCCGTGTCGTCGCTCAAGGCGCGGCGCAGCGTGTCTTCGTCCACGGTGTTCAGGTTGACCCTGGCGGCCTCGTCGTAGCCCTTGACCTCGAACTGCCCCTCGTCGCCGCTGAGCGCATTCTCGTCCTGCGAGTCGAGGTGGAGCACCAGCGGCTCGCCCTCCTGAGCGTCCTCGTGGAGCGGCGTGAAGCGGTCGGCGTGGTCACGGATCTCGACGAAGGCGCGCTGCAGCCCGGCCTCCGCCAGCCAGGCCGCCTGTGCGCGCTGCGTGTAGGTGCCCGCCAGGGACGCCTCGGTCTGCACCGCGAGGGCGAAGCCGGTCACCAGCACCAGCAGGACCGCGAGGATCCAGAGTGCCGCCACCAGAGCCATGCCTCGCTCAGTGCGTCGCACGATTGCCTCCGCCACCGACGCCGCCAGCACCGCCGGCACCGCCGAAGCCGCCCGGTCCGCCGAGCCCGCCGCCCGCTACGCCGGGCTGCATCAGGGAGAAGCCATTGCCGGCCGCCGCGTCCGGCACGCCGCCGGCACCCGGCACGGCGCCCGGACCCGGCGTGGCGCCCGCGCCCGGCTCGGCCGGCCCGGCCTCGCCGCCGGTCTGTGTGCTCTCGTTGAGCTTCTGCGGGTCGGGCCGCGGCGTGCGGATGGGGACGCAGAGGATGGCGCGGAACCGCCGCTCGACGGCGTCGGGCCGGTCCGGGGTCAGGCCGAGAGTGATCTCGATGGCGCTGGGAAGCCTGTCGGGGTCGGACCATCCGTCCACCCAGCCGTCGTCGGTGCCGGCCGGCAGCGCGCCGGTCTCGTCCGTCTGGTCGCCGACGAAGTAGCGCACGTTCAGCGCGGTGGCCAGCGGCGTGAGGGGGAGCAGCTCGGGCGGCTCGTCTTCGCTCACCGAGAGCCCCGGGTGGTGGTTGGAGCGGCGCACCAGCCCGCTCTCCGGTGTGTCTGTGTCATCGTCGATCTGATACATCAGCTCGGCCAGGTCGAAGCCTTGCCGGGCGCCCGGCTTGTCGCTGGCGACGACGGCGGTGAACCGCAGGTTGTCGCGCGGCTGCCCGTCCGGCCCCTCGGCGTCCTCGCCGGCGAAGCTGACCAGCCCTTCCTCGGGCACGGAGTCGCCCAGCTTGGCCCGGTCCTCTTCGCTCACCGGGATGCGCATGGGGTACACGCTGCCCAGCTCGCGCCGCAACTGCGAGAGCACCACCCGCGCCGTCTGCGTGAGCTCACCCTCCTCCTCCACCGCCCGCAGGTTGCGGGTGGTGGTCTGGAAGACGGTATAGATACCGCCCAGGATCACCGTCATGATGCTGAGCGCGACCAGCAGCTCGATCAGGGTGAAGCCGCCCGGGGCTACGGCCCGGCCGGCGGCAGCGCCATGCCGCCCGGACCGCCCAGGCCGCCCGGAGGCGTGGGCGCGCCCGCGGCGGGGCCTGTCGTTGTCTGGTCGGTGCCCATGTCGGTGCTCGGGGTGGTATCGCTCACCAGGGCGTCGGGTGCGTAACATGTCTCCAGATCCACGGCGTGCTCGCGCACGCCGGCCTTCCATGACACGGTGATGTGCAGCCGTAGGAGCCCGTCGGTGTCTGTGGAGTCGGTGTCCAGGACCCAACGGTAGCGCGCGTAGTCGTCTCCGAAATCGCCTTCCTCCCGGCCGGCGTCCAGATCGCCCTGGAGCAACCGCTCGGCCAGCTTCTGCTCGGCCAGCTCGATGCCCACGGTGCGGTCGCGTGCCTCGCCCGAGACGTTGAGGCCCTGGGTCACCGCCTGCAGCGCGCCCACCATCCCGATGGCCAGGATGGCGATCGCCACCACCAGCTCGAGCAGCGAGAAGCCCGAGCCCCGGCGGTGACGCAGTCTGGCGGGCCCCTTCACGGGCGTTGCTCCTCGAACTGGGCTTCCAGCTCATCGAACGCCTTGCCGTCCTCGGGCGAGAGCACCTCCACGGCGCCGGTGGTGGCGGTGACCTTGACCGCCAGCCGGGTGCCGCGATCGTTGCGCAGCGCCACGAACCAGTCTTCGGCGCTGCCGTCCGGGGCGAAGGTCACCGCCGGCTCGCCGGACTCGCTCTTGGTGGCGAGACGGTCGAACTCGACGCCTTCGGGCAGCCCGATGGGCCGGCCGATCGGGTTGCTGGCCGGGAGCCACTTGCGCTCGCCAGAGGCCCGCGCCGCCTGGCCGCCGGCCGGTGCGCCCGCCTGCTCGCCCTCCTCCGGCTGCAGCCACGTGACGGCGTGGATCTGGCTGCCGCTGTCGAACACCACGCGCGCGTAGGTGGCGCGCTGCACCGCCAGATCGCGGGCGTAGCGGCACTGGGCGAGGATCGAGCGGGCGCCGGCCCGCAGGCGGGTATCGGAGAGGACGCCGGCGAACGACGGGACCAAGGCGGCGCTGACCATCGCGATGAGAGCCAGGACGACGAGCAGCTCGACCAGCGTCAGACCGCCGGCGCTACGGGGCCTTGCCGCCCTCGACGTCCCAGATCGAAATGTCGGCGTTCTTGCCCTCACCGCCTTCCCTTCCGTCGGAGCCCAGGCACAGCACGTCGTAGTCGTGGTCATCGCTGCCGGGGGCGTGGTAGATGTACTCGTTGCCCCAGGGGTCGTTGTAGTTCTTCTTGGTAATGAACGGGCCGCCCTTGTGCCAACGTTCCTCGTCTTCGCCGCTGGGGCACTGCCAGAGCGCCATCAGCCCCTCCTCGCTGGTGGGGTACTCGCCCATCGTGATGTGATAGGCGGAGAGGGCCTGCTCGACAGTGGCCAGGTCGGCTTTGGCGCGGGCGGCGCGGGCCTGATCCGCCTTGTTGACGACATACAGCGTGATGCTCCCCGCCAGGATGACGAGGATCATCATCACGACCAGAAGCTCGATCAGAGTCAAAGCGTGGCGGTGGCGGATCGTGCGCAGCATGGCGGTACTTCCTCGAGGGTATAGACGCAGGGACCAGGGCCAGAAGTTCACTCGCGACGCTATCACAGGGCGGTCAAACGGTCAATCGCGGCCGCGGGCCGAAAAGTTGCCCCGATTCCTCCGATTCGTGAGAACGAGGCGAAGGAGGATCTCGTTGATGGTAGAAGGAAATGCAACAAACCTCCGTCAGATTTCCTGACAAGGAGGTCTCCCGGACCACGGGGGGAGCGCGGAGGTGGTGAGATGGGAACCATCCTGGTTCGCCGGATGGTGGTGGGAATGCTCATACCCTTCACCGTGGTGGCGGCTCTGGCGGATGACGCCGGGGCGCAGCGCGCGGTGACACTGACCCTCGACAACGTGCCCCTGGCCGAGGCGGCGGCGCGGATCGGCGCCGCGGGCGGATTCGACATCACGGTCGACCGCGCCGCGGGCGAGGCCCGGGTGAGCCTGCAGCTCGCCGAGGTGCCTCCGCAGGCCGCGCTGCAGTTGCTGGCCGAGGTCACGGGACTCGAGGTGGTGGCCCGCGACCGGGCGGGTGCGTTCCTGCTGCGGAGAGGCAACGGTGTCACGCCGCCCGGCCGCTTGGACACCGATGCGGGGAGCCTCTTCCCGCTGCACCGCGACAAAGTCCGCAAACTCAAGATGGTCTGCCGCCACGCGTCGGCCAGCGCCATTGCCGGGTACTTCGGCCGGCCTGCGCTCAAGGAGGGCGCGGACGGCCTGGCCCTCCGCAAACCCGATGCGGTTGCGCCCACGTTGTACCATGCCTGGCTGCCCTCGCCCGGCGACGCTGCGGCCCTCACGTCCCACCGGGCCGACCTGCAGGACGAGGTCGTCAAGGCGCTCAACCGGCGCTGGACGGGCGATGCCGAGCGGGCCCGGGCCTGCTCGCCGTTCGTCCGGATGCCGGACGGCGTCGCCGCGATGATCGGCTACGATCCCACGGCGACGTTGATCATGGTCGGTGAGCCGGCCGCCGTCACGGCGCTGTACGGCCTGGTCGAGCACCTCGACGCGCCGGTCGCCGACGTGGAGCTGGGCACGCGGTTCCTCTCGGTCTCCCCCGAGGAGCTGGCCCAGCTCGGGCTCGAGTGGATCGCCCAGCCGACCCACACCGGCGTCGCGACGTTGCAGTACGCCCTGGTCGACCCGGCCCGGCTGCCGGCCGGCTCCGCCGGTCCGAGCCTGGCCCTGGGACAGGCCAAGGCCGCGGTCGTCGGGCTCACGCGGGTGCTCGAGCCCAAAGACCCCGCCAGCGGCTGCCACGGCGTGTCGCCTGAGATGCTCAGGAAGGTGACGGCCTTCGCCGCCACCTGCGATCTCAAGGTCCGCGCCTGGCCCGCTGCGGATGGGCCGACCGTGGTCCTCCTGGATCCCGTCTTCGGCCACGTGACGATGCGGCTCGCCAACGGCGACGGCGGTGGGCTGGCCGGGGTGGACACCGCCGTGCCGTGCCTCTGCTCCCACGTCGTGGTGCCGGCCGGCAAGGCGCTCGTCCTGCGCGAGACCGTCCCCGCGGGCGACTTCCGGGCACCGGACGCCTGTCCGTTCCTGGCCCGTCTCCCACTGGTGGGCGCTGCCTACCAGCGCGACGCGGCCCCGGCGGGCGGGAGCGTGGTGCTGCTCGCGCTCACTCCGCACTGAGGCCGGGTATCGCCGGTTGGACCGGTGGGCGGCGCGCCGGACCGCGAGGTCCGGCGCGCCGCTGCCTCCTCACCGCGCCAGCCGCACCTCCCAGGGCTCCAGCGCCACACTCACCACCCTCCCGCGCCACGTCAGACGGCCGGTCTGTGGCTCGTCCGTGGCGTTCACCAGCACCACGGCGCGCGAGCCGTCCGGCGCCGCGTAGGCGTTGTGCAGGATGGCCGGCCAGGCCCGCTCGCCGCGCTTCGCCACGGCGCACTCCAGATGCGGCGGGTGGAGCATCCTGCCCAGCAGCAAGTACGGCCGGCCGGCGCCGTGGACCAGCTCCACCCACTGCCGCATCAGCTCGTGGTCCGCCGGTCGTTCCGGCCGCATCACCTCCCCCCAACCGCCGCCGGGACGCTGCTCCTCCAGGGCCAGGTCGTCGATCCACACCGTGCCCGGCCCTTGCAGGTGGATCATGATCCGCAGCATCTCGGTTGCCGGCGCCACGGTGAAGGTCGCCTCGCTGCGCGCCCAGCCGGCCGTCTCGGCCGGGTAGTCCAGCCGCGCGCCACCGGTGGACTTCAGCTCGGGCGCGAACAGCCCCAGCATGATCCCGCCCGGCTGTGCCAGGCCGCGGCTCCTCAGCCAGGCGCTCAGGCGGTAGGTGTGCCCGGCCTGCAGCGCGGCGCCGACCATCACGTTGCGCGACACCTGCACGATCTGGTTGACCTCGGAGTTGGTCAGCCGCAGGCTCGACGCGCCGCCGTGCTTTTGCTCCGTGTCGCGCGCCGCTGCCCCGGTGTACTGCACGCCCTGCCAGCCCTGCACCCGGTCCCAGCCCTCGGGCACGTCGCCGTTGAAGCTCTCCAGGCCGCCGGCCATCACCGGTCCGGGCCCCACCGGGCGGGTCGGCACGAACTGCGGCACCTGGCCGT
>JACPDV010000456.1 GCA_016183835.1 Armatimonadota bacterium | reverse complement strand
CCCCGTCCCTCCCCCGCTTCGCAGGGGAGGGGGCTCCCGAGATTCCAGGCCACTCCCCTCGTGCGGGGTTTGACACCGGACTCGGCCTGCGGGTAGAATCCGCCCGTTCGCGAGACGGTGTGGAGGATCTGCGGGTGGACAACAGCGGAGCGCCGGCGGAGCACGACGACGCCCTCCTGGACTGGACCGTCCACCCGGCCCGCGACCGGCCGCGACACGTGCCTTGGGTGGTGTTCTACCTCGCGGTGGTGGTGGCCGTGCTGCACGCCGTGTTCGCGTCGGTTTTCCTCACCCTCCTCGGCGCCGGGCTGTTGGTGGGCGCCGCCGGCGAGTTCCTCTTTCTCGCCCGCTACCGGCTCACCCCGCGCGGCGCTGAGCGGCTCGGCCCGGCCGGGCGCCGATCCCTGGCGTGGGATCAGGTGCGCGCCGCCTACCTGGCCCCCCTGGCGCTGGTGGACCGCTACGCCACCGCGCGGCGCCGGCCCGCCGGGGAGGAAGCCGATGACGGAGCTCGCCCCTGAGGAGCCTCTCGATCTCGACCGGCTGGCGCGCGGCATCGCCGAGCGCGGCTTGGCGGTGCCGGCGGTGTTCTTCCTCGAGCTGCACCGGCCGCTCGCGCACCTGGCCAGCGAGCTCGCGCTGATCGGCTCGCCGCTGTTGGCCTCGCTGCTCGGCCTGCGGCGGTTCGAGCAGCTCCGCGCGGTCCTGGCCGACCCCGAGCAGTACGAGGCACTCGTGACAAGCATCGAGCGGCACGCCGCCGAGGAAAAGCGCTGATGCAGTTCGCCAACTGGGGCGCGTGGGTCCTCCTGCCACTCTTCGCGGCCGCCATCCTCCTCTGCATCCGGCACACGCGCCGCGGCCAGGAGCTCTTCATCCGCCGCGTCCCCGGCGTGGACGCCATCGAGGAGGTGGTCGGCCGCGCCGTGGAGCTGGGCCGTCCGGTGCTCTTCAGCATCGGGCTGGGCAGCGTGCAGGAGATGGTCACCCTCCAGGCCATCTCGGTGATCGGCCACGTGGCCAAGCTCGCCGCGCGCTTCAGAAACCGCGTGATCGTGCCGGTGGTGGATCCCATGACCATCCCGGTGATCGAGGAGGTGCAGCGCGAGGCCTACCTCTCCGTGGGGCAGGAGGGCTTCAACCCCGACGACGTGCGGTTCCTCTCGGGCGACCAGTTCGCCTACGCTGCCGGCGTGGTGGGCATCATGGCCCGCGAGAACGTGGGCGCCACGTTCTACTTCGGCACCTTCTATGCCGAGTCGCTGATCATGGCCGAGAACGGGCAGGCGGTGGGCGCCGCGCAGATCGCTGCCACGCCGAGCGCCAACCAGATCCCCTTCTTCCTTGCCTCCTGTGACTACACCATCATCGGCGAGGAGTACTACGCCACCACCGCCCTGTTGAGCGGCGACCCGGTGCTCAAGGGCAGCCTGGTGGGGCAGGACATCGGCAAGCTGGCGATGCTCGTGTTGATCGTGCTGGGGGTGGTCCTGACCACCTACCTCGGCGCTCCGCCCGCGTGGCTGAGCGGGTTCCTGGCGCCCAAGGGAGGCTGACATGGACAAGGAAGCCCCGTACCCACCGGGCTTGCTGCAGGACTGGCTCGTCAGGAACGTCTTCGTTCACCTCTACACGTGGCAGTTCTGGCTGGCCATCGCCGTCACCGTGGTGGCCTTCTTCGCGCTGCTCTACGCCATGCAGCGGTTCGGCTCGGCGGGCCGGCGGCGGCTGACGGTGGTCTGCACTTTCCTGGCCGGGTTCTACTACGCGCTGTCGTTCTTCCTGCCGCCCGGCCACACCCTGGCCGGGAAGGTCATCGCGGGCACGCAGACCTACCGCTTCGAGGGTGAGAGCACGTGGCTTCGCGACCAGCCCGAAGGTGCGCCCGAGGACGCCCCGCCCGTGCCCGCCGTGCGGCATCTGGCCGGCAAGATCCTCCTCACCCAGCCGGTTGAGGACTCTGACGCCAAGGACCAGCCCGAGCCGCAGGAGGGGCGCGATTTCATCACGGTGGAAGGCACGCAGGGGCCGGACGGGTCGTGGCAGTTGACGCAGACCACCGCGGGCGGGCCGCGGCCGCTCGCCGCCGCGGAGCGCGGCTACAGCGTGGACCTGAACGGCGTGGCCGGCACCCTCCTGCTCAACCCGGCGCCGGCGCTCAACGTGGCCAAGGCCTACGAGACGCCGCTGGGCAACTTCCTGATGGTGATGGGCAGCTTCACCATCGGCCTCGGGGTGATCAACCTGCTCATGATCCATGGCCGCACGCTGGCCACCGGCGGCTCCGGCTGGATCAACAGCCTGGGCTTCTTCGTCGGCTTCCTGGGCATGACCGTCTTCGGGCTGTGGCAGACGCTCTACAAGGTGGACCCGGCCGACCCGACCATCCCCTTCGCCGTGGCCGGCTACCGGTTCTTCTTCGACGGATTGCTGACACCGCTGCAATCCACCACCTTCGCGCTGTTGGGCTTCTTCATTGTCTCGGCGGCGTATCGCGCGTTCCGGATCCAGAACACCGAGGCGGCGCTGATGACCATCATCGCCTTCGTGGTCATGCTCGGCTCGGTGCCGCTCGGGCAGCTCCTCACCGCCTGGCTGCCCGAAGACGGTCCGGCGTCGCTGCTCCGACTGGAGAACGTCGCCAACTGGCTGCTCACCAAGCCCAACGCGGCGGCCTTCAGAGGGATCCTGTTCGGCGCGGCGACCGGGGGGTTCGCCCTCTCGTTGCGCGTCTGGCTAAGCCTTGAAGGCGGAGCCTACCTCGGGAAGGAGTTCTGACATGGAGTTCCTCACCCGGCTCCGCAACATCGACCGGCGGGTGATCAGCACCCTCGTGATCCTGGTGTTGGTCTTGCCGATGGTCTTGCCGGTCCACCTCCCGACGGTGGCGTTTCCCGCCACGCGTGAGCTGAGGGCGTTCATCGACACGCTGCCGCCGGGCAAGCTGGTGATCGTCGCTTGCGACTGGGACGCCAGCACGAAGGGTGAGTGCCAGCCCTTGACGGCCTGCGTGATGGACTACCTGTTCCGGCGACACCAGCCGTTCGCCATCTTCGGGCTCGCGCCGCAAGGGCCGGAGCTGGCGCAGAAGTCCGCCGAGGCGCTGGCGCTCAAGCTCAAGTGCACCTACGGCACCGACTGGGTCAACTTCGGCTTCCGGCCCAACGGCGCGCAGACGCTGATCGCCATGATGAACGACCTGCCGGGCGTGGTGAAGAAGGACATCAAGGATCAGCCGATCACCACCTACGCCATGATGAAGGGCGTCAAGAAGCTGCCCGACGTGGGGCTGATCTACGAAGTCACCGGGACGGGGATCCTCGATGCCTACCTGCAGTTCTGCGGCGGCGTGTCCCTGGCGCAGGGCTGCACGGCGGTGATCGGGCCGGAACAGTACACCTATCTGCAGTCGGGCCAGCTCAAGGGGCTGCTGGTGGGGCTGGGCGGCGCGGCGCAGTTCGAGACGTTCACCGACTTCACCGAGCCGGACGGCTACAAGGGTGGCCAGGGGATGCGCGGGATGGGCTCCCAATCGCTGGGACACCTGCTGGTGATGGCGCTGATCGTGATGGGCAACCTGGGTGTCTGGGCGGCCAAACGCCGGCCGCCGGCCGAGCCACCCGCGCCGGAGACGCCCGTGGGAGACGCGGCATGAGCAGCATCTCCACGCAAACCGTGCAGTCCGTCACCACCCTCATGGGCGCGATCGCCACGCTGGCCATCCTCTCGGTGGTGTACCGTGAGAACCGCTTCTACCGCTTCTTCGAGCACGTCTTCATCGGCGTGGCGACCGG
>JACPDV010000009.1 GCA_016183835.1 Armatimonadota bacterium | reverse complement strand
GCCGTACGCACCGGAATCCGGCATCAGCAGCACGTTGTATTCGCTGAGCACCTTCTCCGACAACGACCCTGCGTCGAGCGGCGTGTAGGCGAGCTGGTAGACCTGTTCGAGCAGGTACGCCAGCCACCCGGCCGAGTGCGCGCCCACCGGCGGGCGGGTGAGCATCGCGATCTTCGGCCGTCGCACGGCCACGACGTGGATCGAGCCGAGCCGCACGCCCGCCTCGCTCCACGACGTGTCGGCGGGCACCACCTCCGCGCCGGTCTCGGCGGCCAGGTCGGCGAGCCGCGCCGCCAGATCGAACGCGTGGTCGTTGACCCGCAAGACCAGCGTCCCGCGCCCGAAGCAGCGGCCGTCGAGCCGCAACTCGCGCGTCGCCAGGCGTGGGCGCCAGGCTTCGTCGCCCACCACGCGGCAAGCCAGCCGGTAGGCCGCCCGCGTACCCGCCGGCACCAGCCAGGCCGTGCCGGCCCGCCGGACGCGGCGCGGTGGGACAAGCGGGGCCACCTTCGGCACCGTGCCCGACCAGTACGCGTCCAGCCCGTGCGCGTGCGGCAACGACCAGGAGGTGATGTCGTAGATGTTCGGCTCGGCCCGCCGGCGCAGCCGTTCGCGCTCTTCGAGCACATACTCGGCGGGCAGCGGCGCCTCACCGGAGCAGAGCGCGCGCACCAGCCGGCCGGCGGGCTGAGCCAGCGGGATCACGAGCGACCCGGCCGCCAGTGTCCGTTCTTCGGCGGGCCCGCCCGGGTGCGGCGTGACCGCGGCGGTCAGCGGCCGGCCCGCCTGCTCTACCCTCACGCCCTGGGCGCGGAGCAGCTCGGCCAGCTCGCGCGCGTCGCCCGGCCGGTCGCCGGCGTCGATCAGCAGCGCCCGCTCCGGCCCGGCCTCGCCCAGTGCCACCGCCTCGACATGGAACGCCCGGCACGACTCCAACAGCTCGCTACGGTGTGCGGCAGCCACGGCGCAGGTGGTGTACGCTGCCACGAAATGCTTGCCCAGCGCCTCGCGCAGGGTCAGCACACGGTCGTCGTGCCGGCGCACGCCGAGGGTGCGTGGCGAGGCCTGCTCGTAGGTCATGCCCAGCGCGCCGTGGTACAGCGGCCAGGCCTCGCCGTAGCCGGGGTAGTACGAGTCGAAGGTCTCGCCGACGAAGTAGTCCCACCCGCGGGCGTCGAACGCGGCGGCGTTGGCGCGGCCGAAGAGCTCCCACCAGGCGCGCAGCGACTCGGCCACGTTGACCTCCACCGGCACCGCCGGCGGCGGGAAGTAATAGCTCTCGTTGCACCCCATCTTGTGCAGGTCGGCCACCACCTGGGGCCGCCAGGCGAGGAACGACTCGACCCGCGCGCGGCTCTCGGGATGCGTCAGGAGGCACCAGTCGCGGTTGAGGTCGAAGGCGTAGTGGCTCCCGCGCGGCCCGGGCCAGGGCGGGTTGTGCTCGCAGCTGTTGGGATCGGGGTTGGCGCGCAAGCCGTGGAGCGAGCGGAAAGCCTGCACCGAGCGGTCGCGGCCGTCGGGGTTTTGGAGCGGATCGATCACCACCACCGCGTCGTGGAGCAAAGCGAGCGCGGCCTCGTCGGTGGCGGCGCAGAGGTGGTAGGCAAGAGCCAGGGCGGCCTCGGCGGTGCTGTGCTCGCCACCGTGGACGTTGGCGATGATCCAGACGATCACCGGCAGCTCGGCCAGGTCCGGGAGCGGCGCGGCGGGGTCGGCGAGGGCCAGGATGTCGGCGCGGATCGCGTCCAGCCGGGCCAGGTTGCTCGGCGACGAGACGGTGAGCTGCATCAGCTCGCGCCCCTCGACGCTCGCGCCGAAGGTGGCGAAGCGGGCCCGCGGGCTGGCCTGGGCGAGGGCGCGCAGGTAGGCAAGGCAGTCGGCGTGGGTGCTCAGCCGCTCGCCGAGGTCGTAGCCGAGGGCCTGCCGAGGTGTCGGCACCACCGGGTCGTAGCGGCCCGGGTCGCCGAAGGCGAGCAGGTCGTCCAACTCGACCGGAAGTGCTTGACCTTCGCTGGTCCGTTTCCGCATCCTCCGCCCTTTCTGTTTCCGGCACCCTCTTCCGCCGGGAGAGGGCCGGGGTGAGCGCCGTCCGCAGGCGCCTGCCCGCCGCCCTCACCCTAGCCCTCTTCCGGGGGGAGAGGGGATCAGAAGTGTACGCGGCTACCGCACCACGACCCGCCGCAGCTTACCGTCGGCCGTGGCCACCAGCGCCGCCGTGCCGTCCGTCGCCACGTCCAGCACCGCCGCGCCGAGCTTGCTCATCGCCAGCGGGCTGCCGGCAGCATCGAAGCGGAACAGCTTGCCGCCCGCCGTTCCCGCCACCACCGTGGTGCCCACCACGGCCAGCGCCGTCACTTCATCCCCCAGGTCGTGCCGCCAACGGCGTCGGCCATCCGCGCCGAAGCAGTAGACGCTGAAGTTCATCGAGCCGGCCACGATCTCGTCGGCGCCGTCGCCGTCCAGGTCGCCCGTGGCCACGTGGCGCACCTCGTCGCCGGTGTTGTAGCGCAGGCGCGCCTTGCCCTGCGGACCGACGTAGTGCAGCAGGCCGTCGCCGCCACCGTAGACCACGCCCCGCGTCTTGTCGCGGTCGAACGAACCGGTGGCGATGTCGTAGCAGATCGGCCCGAACGAGTAGCCCCAGGCCAGCGTGCCGTCACCCTTGAGGGTGCTCGACCAGTAGTAGTGGGTGCCGCAGAGCACCTCGCACTTGCCGTCGCCGTCGAGGTCGGCCACGGCGCCCGACCGCGAGGGATGCACGCTCTCGTAGTTCCACAGCTCGGTGCCGTCGGCCCGGAAGGCGTAGAAGCGCCAGTTCTCGCCGCCGATCACCGCCTCGGGCACGCCGTCGCCGTCCAGGTCGCCCGCGCGCGCCACGTTCGCGTACGGCGGCCGGCGGTAGTACTGAAGCTCGCGGGTCCACAGCTCACGGCCGTTGTCGTCGAGCAGCGTGGCCCGGTTGTCCTGTCGCGCCACCAGTACTTCGTCGCGCCCGTCGCGGTCGAAGTCCGCCGCCGCCAGATCGTTGACCGCCTGTGGATACTCCGCCCGCCAGAGCAGGCTGCCGTCTGGCTTGAGCGCCAGCAGGACGCCCTCCGCCGTGGCCGCCAGCCACTCGGCCGGCTGCTCCCGACCCGTCAGGTGCACCGGGCGAACGCGCTTGAAGTGGTACGGCGCCGCCTGCACGGTTGGGTCGGCCGGTGTGCCCTCCACCAGTAGCTCCGCCAGGTAGACCGCCGAGCCGGGCTGCGGCTCGATGGCCAGCCGCACGTAGCGCGCGTCCACGCCGCCGCCGGGGGCGTCCACCCGGTACTCGAGGGGCGCGCCGAAGTTGGGGTGCGGCCCGGCATCGGTCACCGTGCCCAGCGCCTGCACGTCGGCGGCGAAGTTGTCGCGACTGGCCGAGACCACCGCCTTGCCGAGCAGGTACTTCGTGTTCTTGCTGGAGGTGGTGGACCACCACTGGTGCCAGCGGACGGACTTCACCCGGCACGAGGCGCCGAGGTCGAGGGTGAGCGTCACCAGCTTGTCCGGCTCGTACATCACGGAGGTAGTGGTGCTGTTGCCGAACTGCCCGTCGAGGAGGGCCTCGGGCTTGTTCGGCGCGCCGGCGTCGAAAGCGTTGTGCTCCGCCGGCGCGGGGTCGCTGGCGAGCTTCGCGCCAAGGTCCACCGCCCCGGGGACGCCCTTGTTGCCGGAGAGGACCAGCCGCTCGGGCGCGGGCCGCACCTCCCACTCCACGGCGTGGGCGGGCGCCTCGCCGCCGGGCGCCAGGTTGGTCACCGGCGGCCTGAGTGGTGCGTTCTGCAGCGCCATCTCGACATCCGGGAAGGGCACGAAGACGCACGCCGGCGCGGCGGACTCGTGCGCGGTCAGCTCGCCCAGGGCGGCCTTGCGGCAGCCGAGGAACGTCACGCCCTGCCGGTCCACCACCATCGCCTCGGCGTCGCTGGTGAAGTTGCCCGCCGGCGTGGGCGCGTCCACCGGCCCCAAGCCCACGGCGATGGGGCCTTGGTCGGTCTGAATCAGGACGCTCTCGATCCCGTCCACCAGGTCGAGGTGCCAGGCCGGCGCGTCGCCCTCGGCCTGACCGTGGATGGCCGTGGCGTAGAGATAAGTGGCGCCGGCCTTGAGGTCCACCGTGGCCACCGCGCCGAGCGAATGCACCACCGGGTCGGCGAACGGGTAGCCCGACCAGTTGGTGCCCAACTCGCTGTCGTCGGTAAGCCGCAGCTCGGGGCCGGCGATGGGCTGGATCCGCATCGTCGGGCCTTTCTGACGGAGCAGCATGCCGTCGTCGTTGACCGTCGCCTCACCCACGCCGTGCCACAGCAGCCGGAACTGATACTCGCTGTCCTGCCGCGCGGTGAGCCGGTCGAGCACCACGAACCCGCCCTGCTGGCGCAGCCAGACCACCGATCGGTCCCAGTCCACGCCGGCGTAGTCGGCCATGCGGGTGCGGCAATAGCCGTACTTGTCGGTGCTGCCGGCGCCGCGCAGCTCGGCGTAGGGCGGTATGTCGCCGGACTGCCCGTCCTGGAAGACGAGCATCGAGTTGTGGTACTTGACCTGCGCCTTGAAGTAGTCGTTGTCGGCCAGCCAGATACGGCCGAACTGCGTGATCTGCGGAATGCTGTTGCCGTCCAGGTGGCGGTGCCCGCCGTTGCTCAGCCCGTCGAGAAGCAGGTACGGCGCCGCCGGATCCATCGCGCCGCGGAAGGTGACCTTGTCGAAGCAGCGCTCGAACGCCGGCCCGTCCGCCGGCTTGAAGGTCTGGTAGAACTGCGGCTCGAGCGGCCAGACTTGCACGCCGGTGTAGCCCTGCGGCACCTCGCCGCCGGCGCCCCGGTAGAACGAGTACAGCTCGGCCGTGCCCTTGACCTGCCGTTTGTAGCCCGCCGCCCACAGCGCGGCCGGGTCGCCGGTAGCCAGCGAGAACATGTCGAGCACGCTCATCTCGCTGTTCCAGCACTGCCACGACCCGGTGTCGCCGTAGGGCACCTGGTAGCCGAGCGGGTTCATCGTCCCGATGCAGTAGTCGACGATCCGCTTGCCGTTGCCGTTCTCGAACACGCCGTAGTCCGGCCGCGCCATGGCGTACCGGAAGAGGTGCCCGTGGGTCAGCCACTGGTAGCCGTTGCAGTCCTCGTAGGGCTTGAAGAAGCCCGCCTGGCGGCGGAACATCTTGTCGGCGGCTGCGAGCCACGTGCGGCCCTCGGCGCAGTCCCAGCCCTGGGTGAAGTAGAGCGCCGCGGCCAGCGCGCCCAGCCCGGGGAAGGTCTGGTGGTTGTGCGGCACGGCGCTGCCGCTCACCGCGCCCATGCACTTGGGCACCACCGCCTCGGCCAGCCAGCGGCCCATGCTCTGCGTCACCGCCAGCCGCTCGGCGTCGCTGAGCACCGGGTCGTACTCCATCCCGGCCCAGCCACAGACCACCTGCAGCGACGGGAAGTCGCTGTCGAAGCCCCACGGGCCGCCGTACTTCCGCGGGTCCGCCACGGCGCTCTTGGCGTACAGGTCCCACAGCGCCGCGAAGAGGGTCGCCTCCTCCGGGTTGCCGGTGAGCTGGTACCTCAGCGCCACGTTCTGCAGCAGTCCGGCGATGGAGGTGTGGTCGCCGCGCTCCAGGTTCTGCTTGCCGGCCTCGAGCCCCTTGCTGTGGATCGGGCGGGTCGTCGGCCCAGCCGTAGCGCTTAAGGAACTCGGGCGAGTAGGCCCGCTCGAAGACCTTGCCGAGCACCAGCTCGCCGCCCTTCGGCTGCGCGGCGATCACCTTGCCGAACAGCTCGGCCGCACGCGCCAGGCCGGCATCGTCCGAGGCGCCCACGACCACCACCCCGACGCCGCTGCCGAACGGGTCGGGCACCGTGTGCACCAGCGCACCGCCGGGACCCGGGCAGACCGGGTCCACCGGCGTGCGGAAGCGCGCGTAAAGGAGCCGCAGCGCGCGATTGCTCTCCTCGCTGCCCAGCAAGACCGCCGCCTGCCCGGGCTGCTGGTCCGCGAGCGTCCCCGGGCGGCTGGGCAGCGTGGCGCCGGTCTGCTCCTTGACCGCCGCCACCACGGCCGCCGCGGTCTGCCGCCCGGCGTCGCTGTCCGGGTGGAGCACCACCGCCAGCGGCTGCCCGCCGCGCACCAGCACCGTGTCGCGCACCATGCCGATGATCAGCTCGATCCGGTCCACCTGCGTGGCGACCCGCTGCTCGACCACATCCGGCTCCCACCCGAGCCCCTGGGCGCAGAACCCGGCCTGGAACTCGAAGGTCTGCCACTCGGCGCGCAGGAGCTGGCTCCACGAGAAGAAGCTCCACGCCGGCTTGCCCTCGCCGCGGTTGTAGAAGCGGACGTAGAACGCGCCGGTGCGGCCCGGGTCGTCGGTGCGGGCGTCGAGGAGCACGCGCTTGTCGGTCAGATCCACCGGCTGGGCCAACGGCACGGTGACCGACCAGTACTGGTTGCCCTCCGCCCGGGTGGACCTGGCCGCGACGCGCAGCGCGCCATCGCCGTCCGTGGACTTGCCCTCACCGGTCACCACGTCCAGCGTCGCCGGCGCGTTCTTGTCGCCGAAGCCGAGCCTGACGCCGTCCGTGGACGCCAACGAGAGCAGGGGCGTGGTCTGCTCGGCGCCGACGGCGAGGACGGCAAGCAGCGCGGCAAAGGTGGGCATGGCGGCGTCTCCGGCGCCGACTGCTACGCCGCCCGGCGGAGCGGTCCTCCCCGGAGACGCCCGGCAGAACCTCGGAGCTCCCCCGCCTTGCCAAGGACGGGGCAGGGGGAGGTCCAACACCAGCAAGGCCGCACGGGACCTCACCCCGGCCCTCTCCTTGGCAAGGAGAGGGGGCCGGATCGAGTAGAATGCGCCGTGACGACTTGAAGGAGCGGTACACCTTGGCGAGCGACGAGCCCCCGAGCTGGCTGGAGCTGACCTGCCGCGTGCCCGCCGAGCGCGAGGAGGACGCGCTGGCGCGGCTCTCCGCGCTCGGCTGGGAGCAGTGCGCGGTGGAGCAGCCGCTGGGCCATGAGCCCACCGAAGACGACTGGCGCGTCGTGCCGCAGGACGCGGCCCACGTGCTGATCCGGGTCTACACCTTGGCCGAAGACCGCAGCCCCGAGGAAGTGGCCGCCGAGCTGCAAGAG
>JACPDV010000455.1 GCA_016183835.1 Armatimonadota bacterium | reverse complement strand
TGGAGCCTCACCGCGTTGCCCAGGAGGCGGTCGAGAGCTTCCGCGACGTAGTCCGGATCAGACGCGGCAAGTGCGCCGGACGGGTCCGCTTGGAACTCGATGCACGGCGAGCCGCGGACATTGCGCCACGAAGCGACACGGTCCCCCACCGCATCTGCCAGATTGACAACCCGCGGCATCATGACCTCGGTGAGCCCGCCGGCAGTGAGCGCGACGAGCCAGCGGGAGCGTTCTACCAGATCTAGCAGCCCGGCGATGACGCCGCTTACGTCCTTCTGCGATGCCTCGCCCAGCGACCAGCCCTGTTCGTGGTCAGCGCACCTTTGGAGCATCTGGGCGAGTCTGCCGCTGAGATGCGAGACGCAATGGTTGACGTGGCCGCCCAACAGCTCTGCAAAGATGGCAAACCGATGGATGACGGCGCCAGTCGCTCCGGCTTGCGACTGCATGAACGCGCGGAGGTCCGGCGGGACACCGTCCGGCTCACTGCTCTCTGCCACCAAACAGGCGAACACGGTGTGCCCCGTTCCGATGGGCACGATGCATATCGACTTGGTGTCCCGAAGTGGCAGGTACTGGGGCATGTCTGAGTCGGCGAGGTGTGTAAGGTAGGTGCACGGCTCGCCGGACTCGGCCGCGTGCACCATCAGGCCAGAGCCGCGCGCCAACGACCATTTGCGCCACTCATTCTCGTTCTCACCCATCTCCGTTGTGAACCGGCAGCCGGCTCCGGCACAGAACGCGTAGCTTCCATCTGCGCTCGCGGCCTGCTGGTAGTGCCAAAAGAGCAGGACGTCGACGCTGGCCCCGGCGCGTTCGGCGACCAACCGATGAACGAGCTCCAGGGCTTGCAGTTGCCCTCCCGCCTCAGCGATCTCTTGCTGCTGCGTCACCACCGCCTCGAGGTTCCGTGCCCGCTGGCGCAGCCGCTCGCGGTCGCGATGCAGCGCAACGACGCCGCCGATGAGCTGTCCGATCCTGACTGCGACTTCCTCGTCAGTGGCCGTGAACTGATCACCGTCGGCTGAAAGAGGCTTCTCGACTTTGAGCACTCCGGCGACGTCGCCGGTTGGCTCGCTGATTGGGGCGATCAGCAACGGACCGGCCTGGAACGTTGGATCTACGGCCAGGACTTCACGGAACTGAATCCCCTTCCATCCCTTGGTACCACGTGGGTTGTCGTAACGATGCGCTGTCCTGTCTTGGAACGCCTTGCCGGTGAGGCCCTCGCCCGGGCCGTATTTCACGCGACCAACAACCTGCCATGGTATCCCAACGGCGTATCGGAGCACCAGCTTGTCCTCGTCCTGGGCGTACAGGTAGACGGTCCAGACTTCGGCGCCCAGTTTCTCCGCTCCGTGAGCAGTGAGGAATCGAAGCGCCTCGACGAGATCCTCGCCGAATGACGCTGTGGCTGCGGCCAGATGCCTGCGTCGTTCCTCGGCCCTGTGCAGTGCCGCACCGACTGCTTTGGCGAATCGGTTGAAAACGGCTTCCTCTGGCTCGGAGAACCACAGGCGACGCCTCACCTCGAGAGCCCCCTCAAGCGTCCCTTGCTTGTGGTCGCCGAAGCAGGCGGTGATAGCCACCAGCGGGCGGAGGTCGCGCCGGAACCGGTCGAGCAGCGCGCCGACCCCGGTCCGGTTGGGCACAGGGTCGCCTTGCGGCTGGCCCATAACCTGGTCGGGCGGGAGGGGTCCACACACCGGGCGACGAGACTCCAGCGCCCTCGCCAAGGGATCGTCTCGTCGTGCCAGATGCCTGACTTTCGCGGAGCTTCGATCCCCAGGTTTGCCTGCGATGGCCCAGCGTCGGTAGCAGTTGGCCTCGCGTTCCAGCAGGTACACCGAGCATTCAAGACTTCCGCACCATCTCTGCGATGGACGTCGCAAGATCGCGAGACTCGATCCGAGTCGCGACATTCCGCAGGCCCTCTGCTATGCCTTCCAGCCGAGCGTCGTCATCCACGTACAAGCGTGCGATGACCCACAGCACGACAGCGAACGCGACGACGCGGAAGGCGACCAAGCGCCAATCAGGCTCCGGGCCATCACACCAGGGGGCTATGACGCTTGCGCCGCCATACCCCACCAAGAACACCAACGGCACTAGTACCGCTGCCGGGCGCGAGCCCCCGCGCGTAGCCCGGCACAGCGCGGCGTTCAGGGGCATGGCGTAGAGCAGGTACAATGGGCTGCTGGTGCCGCCCGAGTAGATGACCAGGACGCTGACGAGCACGACGTCCGCCAAGGGCCGCACGTTGGCCCACGACAGCCACCGGTGCCAATGCAGAGGGACAACGAACAAGCCAAACACCCATACGCCGTACCCCACCACCACCCAGGTCGGCGTACCAGCGCCGAGGAACCAGTGGGCGTAGTAAGCGTCCAGACTCAGGAGCACAAGGAGGACGATCCGCGCCCCGAGCAGGCCTAGGCGATACATCCACTGTCCCTGACCCTCCAGGCCGCCACCCACGGCACCACCTCCTCCCCAGCCGACCGCTCAGATCACCGGTATAGGTTTCGATTAGTTGCCGGGCGAGTGGTTCCTCCTTCCCTTGGCAAAGGGACTCCTTTTTTTCTGTGGCACGACGGGGACGGGCTGTGTCTGTGTCTGCTGCCTCGCTTGCGCCGACCACACATCGCCCGCATAGAGCACCCGCTGGTCGTTCGCGCCGTTGACGATCCCGGGCCACTGGGACTTCGTGGAGCGGGTGTCGAGAAGCAGCTTCTCCATTCGCGCCGGCGCCGCGCCGGTCAGCGCGTGCTTGGAGAGGGGCAGCCGAGTGGTAAGGCTGCTGACGAACGGCAGGTGCGGCGCATCGAGTCTGATGCTCACGTCGCGCAGGTAGGCGCCGTCGTAGCGGCCTAGTAGTGGTGTCAGCCGGCGGGTCCCGATGGTCATGGCCGTATCTCCCACCGCGTCGTCAGGGCAGGGCCAGCACCGCGACCTCGGCCGGGCTGAGCGCTCGGGTCCAGATCCGGAGCTGGTCCATCTGGCCGACGAAGAAGCCCGGTGTGGCGCCGTTCGGCGGATCGCCGCCCCAGGCCTCGCGGCCGAGGATCAGCGGCTCGCTGGTGCTGGCCCGATCCGCCGGGTTGAGCTTCTCGCCCACCGGCTTGCCGTCGGCGTAGATCGTGACGCCCCGGCCGTGCTCGATCACCACTGCCAGGTGCGTCCACTGGCCCGCCTTCAGCACCGGCCCGGTGCCGAAGTTGAAGCTCCACTGCCCGACCGCGTCGGTCGCCTCGAAGGTCACCGCCGCCCCGTTGTGCCCGATCACGAACGGCGCCCCCGTCTTGCCGAGCCGCTTCGCCACCAGCCCCCGGCGGCCCTTCAGCGTGGCCGGCTTGACCCACAGGCTGACCGTCACGTCCGGCGCGTTGAACACCGCCGGCTCCTCGACCCGCAGGTAGCCGGTGCCGTCGAGCTCGGCCGCCTTGCCCTTCACGCCGCCGTCGGCCAGCGTCACGCCGCCGACCATCCCCGCGTGGAACCGGTCGCCGGACTGGTCGAGGACCTTGCCGCCCGGCGCCTCGTCGAAGTCCAGCGCCAGGACCGGCTCGTGCCTTCCCAGGTACTGCTTCAGCCGCTCGAGGTTCGCCCGCCGCACCGCCTCTTCGTCGAGCACCTGCAGCGCTACGTCGTGGAACGTGTTGCGCTGCTGGAGCACGTTCTGGCATTGCTGGCTGATGAACAGCCCGTGGTCACTGTGCTCCACGAGGTTGCCCTCGATCAGCACGTCGCGGCAGCTCCCCGCGACCGAGAGGACAGCGTTGTTGAGCAGCCGGTTGCCGCGCAAGACCCCGCCGCGGACCAGCGGCCCGTCGTAGTCGGCGACGGTCGCGCCGTAGAAGCTGATCTGCGCGTCGGTGGCGGAGGACCAGTGGTAGTAGCTGCCCTCGGTGATGGTGTTGCCCAGGAACTGGCAGTACCACGAGGGCTGATAGCCGTAGTAGTTGAGCCCCAGCGCGTGGAAACCGCTCATCCGCGTGCCCGTGTTGCCCGCGACGTAGCACTCGATGTCGGTGCCGTAGAACTGCATCGCCCCGGTGTCGGTAAAGGTGTTGCCCACCAGCAGGTAGCGACCGTGGAACATCGTGATGCTGAGCCGCGACGTGTCGTCCGGCGGCACGTCCCACGGGCGGTCGAGGGTCACCTCCCGGCCGTTCGTCAAGGCGACCCTGCGCCACTGCCCGGCGCCCTTGCCATCGAGGATCAGCAGGGCGGCGCCGTGCCAGTCACGCCCGCCCCAGGCCGCATCGGCGGCGAGGGTGGTGACGGCGCCGTTCACCGCGGTGACCCTGCCCAGGTAGGCGCCGCCGCCGGCATCGCTGGTCATCGCCTCGCGGTCCCAGCCGTGGATCAGCTTGAGCTGGTTGCGCGCGTAGTAGATGTGGCGCGAGGAGCTGGTGGAGTAGTTGGCGATGCCGCCGCCGGCGCTCATCAGGTCGGCGCCGGTGATGCGGTTGTCGGCAAAGATCAGCCCGTCGCTGCCCTCCAGGCAGTACCAGCCCCAGCGGCCGTGGTAGAGGTCGTTGTGCTCCACGCGGCCGCCGCGGGCGAGGTTGAGGTAGAGCGAGCGGCCGCTGCCGTAGAGGTCGCAGTCCGTGACCACGACGTTGGCGCCGCCCAGCCTGACGGTGTCGCCGCCGCCGGTGGAGAGCGTCTGCTGGAAGCGGAAGCGCTCGTCCACCTCCTGCGGCTCGAGGTGCCCGCGGTAGGTGTCGGCCCGCACCCGGACGCGGTGCAGCCGCACGTTGCCGGCGTCGGGCACGCTCCCGAGGTCGCTCTGGATCACGTTGCGGTGCGAGCTGGCGTAGAGGGTCAGTTCCTCCACGGCGAAGGAGTTGCTCCCCCGCACCAGCGCCTCGGGCGGGTGGGGGAAGTCGGGCCAGAGCAGGTTCACCAGCTCCTGCCGCTCGCCGCGGATCACGGTAAAGCGCGGAACCACGACGGGCTCGGTGAGCTGGTAGCGCCCGCGCGGGAACCAGACCACGCCGCCGCCGTTCGCCCCCGCCTTGGCGAGGGCGGCCTGTACGGCGGCGGTGTCGTCGTGGGCGCCGTTGCCCTCCGCGCCGAAGTCGCTGACGTTGAACACGGTGGCGGGCCACATATCCGGTCTGGCGACGGTCAGATCGAGCGCATCGCTCCAGCCGGCGGCGCCGCCGGTGCCGTTGTGGACCTGCACCCGGCACGGCCCCGGCACCAGGTCCCGGGGCAGGGCACAGCTCAGCCCGTAGCCGTCGCCGGCGGCGGTCACGCGGTAGCCCTTGCCGGCGCGGAGGAGCACCGTCGCCGAGCGGCCGAGGTTGTGGCCGAAGAGGAGGAGCGTGCCGCCCGGCGAGGTGTGGGTGCCGAGGTCGCCCTGGAGCCACCACAACGCCGGCCGGTTCAGCCGCCCCACCGCCGCGCCGCGCGGCCCGCTGACGCGGAAGGCGTACTGCCCGGTTCGCAGCCCGGCCGGCAAGGCGAACTTGAGGCTCGTCTCGCCGGGCTGGAGCACTTGGGCCGAGGTTGCACCCTTGGCCGGCCAGACGTAAGGCTTGCCGGACGGCGGCTCCACGGGAGCGTCCGGCAGCTTCACTACCTCGACCTCCGGGCTCTGCCCGAAGCCGTCGCCGGTGACCAGGACGGTGTCGCCCGGCTGCACGGGGTCGCTGGCCCAGAAGATGGTGGGGGCGGCGGAGAGCCGGGCGGCCACGAGCAGCAGCACCACGACGCCCCGTGTGGGACCGGCGCCCTCGCCGGTCCAGACCCGGAGCCGGGCGAGGGCGCCCGGCCCACAGCCGGGGATTCGCCGGGCCACCTGCGACTGCGCCATCCGCGCCTCCAGCCTCATGGCCCCACCTTCTCCAACTTCACATTGTCCACGTAGAACACCCGCTGGTCATTCGCCCCGCTGACAATCCCCAGCCACTGCAGCTTGGTGAACTTCGGATCGCACGGCAGCTTCTCCACCTTCACCGGCGCCGCGCCGGGGAGCGTGTAGCTGAAGTCCCACGTCGCCGTGGACTGCTTCCCCAGCCCGCACACCACCTCCACGTGGAACCACTCGCCCACCGGCATCTGCGCCAGGCTCTTGCCGCCCACCGTCAGCTCGCCCGCCGCGCTGACGCTGAAGCTCGGCCCCACCTTGTACGGAGTGGACGCGTCGCGCCACTCGATCCAGACCTGCGCGCCCGCCTCCACCCGCAGGTCGCAGGAGAAGCGCCAGACGTCCTTGGTCTGGTTCGGCGTGTACCAGAGGTGCGGGTTGAACGAGAAGTCGAGGTTCGGCTGGTCGGTGAACTTCAGGCTGCGCTTGCCCGTGGCGGCGGTCTCCTCGGTCACCCGGATGGTCGCGGTCGGCGTCTCGCCCCAGGTGACGCAGTTGTCCGCCGTGACGCCCACCGCGGCGTTCTCGAACCCTTCGTTGATGGTCTGCGCCGGCGGGATCGGCCGCTCACCCACCTCCAGAGGCGGGCGCTTGACCTGCTTCGGCCGGTCGGTCCACGCCTTCGGCCCCTCCAGCCCACAAGTGCTCGTGTCGATGGGCTTGAACCCGATCTTGTCCACCGGCGAGCCGGGCTTGAGGCGGAAGTCACCGTGCTCGGGATCCCTGAACAGCGGATCGGCCACGATCGAGTGCTCGTCGTAGCCCTTCGCCTGCCACTCGGCGAAGGTCATGTCGTCCTGGAACGCCGGCTCGCCGGTGGTCCGCCAATAGAGGTTGTGGTCGGCGGTGAGCTTGGCGTTGCCCACGAAGAGCGTGTCGCTCGCGGTGAGGAAGACGTTGTGCTCCAGGGTGGAGTCGCTGGTCTGGTCGAGCCGCCCGCGGCTGACGGTGTAGTCGCGGCCGAAGGCGAAGATGTTGTTCCGCGCGATCAGCCCGCGACCGTAGTGGATGCTGAACCCGCCGCTGACCGTCTGGTAGGCCACGTTGTCCTCGTAGAGGATCCCGCTGCTCCCTTCGTCGGGGTAGATGCCGGCCGAGCCGGAGCGTTGGTAGCCGACGACGTGGTGGATCAGGTTGTGGCGCACCACCGTGCCGGTGGAGATGCCCAGCGTGTAGATGGCGCCCATGTCGCTCAGCACCTCGAGCCCGAGGTGGTGGAGGTGGTTGTCGGCGATCAGGTTGTTGTGGCAGGTGGTGGGGTTGAAGCCCCAGGACCAGCCGACCGAGATGCCGGTGTAGCGCAGGTCGCAGATCTCGTTGTGGGTGATGCGGTTGTCCGAGGATTGCCCCACCCACACGCCGATGGCGCCGCAGTGGAGGTGGCCGCCGTCGTGGATGAAGTTGTTGTGCACCGTGCAGCCGCCGGTGGCGAGCGCCGGCGCGGGGATGCCAGCCTGGCCGATGCGCACACCGCCCGCACCCAGGTCACGCAGCTCGCACCGCTCCACCCGGTCGCCCTGGCAGCCGCTCTCGAACCAGATCCCGTAGCCGCCGGTGTGCGCCACCTCGCAGCCCACGAGGGCGCATTCGCGGGCGCCGTTGGCCTGGATCGCCGCATTCACGGTGACCGCCGACTGCCAGTCGCCATGCCCTTCGGGCGGCAGCGGCCAGTCGGTGTGCTCGAAGGCCAGCCCCTCGAAGGTGAGATGCTCCACCCACTGCCCGGCAGCGGCGTCGCCCTGGAGCAGGACGAGCTGCGCCGCCGCCGGCGCGACCACCTCGGCCTTCGACAGGTCCTCGCCCGGCATCGCCAGGATGCTCAGCTTGCCGGTCTCGCGGTCGAGCTGCCACTCCCCTGGCGCGTCGAGCGCGCCGGGGTGGTTCTCGATCCAGTACCGCTGGTCCGCCCCGGCCCAGGCGAACGGCCACTTGGTCGAGCCGGTGACCTCCAGCGTGCCGGTGGCCTCGTCCACGGACTTGAGCGGGAAGACTTCTGTCTCCCAGATCTGAAAGAGGAAAAGGTCGATGTCGCTCAGATTGGGCCAGTTCTTCACGTCTCCGGGGCGAAAGCGCACCGCGGTGTGGGTGCGGTCCACCTCCTTGCCGTCGGGCCCCACGCCGGGCGCGGCCTTGCCGGCGATGGTGAAGTATCCGGTGTTGGGCGAGCGCGCGAGGGTGCGTCGCCGACCGTTGACCCAGAGCTGCCGGAACACCCACGCGTGGCCCTTCGTCTCGGGTATAACGGTGGAGTAGAGGTTGTCCCGCTCGCGCTGGAGCCCGCGGACGACCTTCCCGCCC
>JACPDV010000458.1 GCA_016183835.1 Armatimonadota bacterium | reverse complement strand
GCACGTGGCGGAGGCGATTCAGTACCGGTCGTTGGATCGGCGGCTGTGGCGGGGGTAGAATGGTAGGTGGCCGGCTGTTGGGAGAATGGCATGGCGGACATCGACGCACTGCTCGAAGCGGCCAGGAGGCGTTTCCCGGCCACGCCGGTGGTGGAGAGCATGGAGTGGTCGGAGATCGTGGACACCATCGGCGAGAAGGCGCTGTGGATCGTGGTGGGCCTTTCCGATGAGTCGAACGAGGCGGCGCAGACATACGATGCGGTGCAGCCGATCGAGGACGCGATCCTCGACGAACTGCGCGGGGCCGGTGTGACGGAGTTCCCCTACGTGCGCTTCACCAGCACATCGACGCTTGCCCGTGAGAAGGCGGCGTGATGGGACTGCCGGCGGACCTGCTTGAGCAAGCCTACCACCTGGCGCGGCGGGAGCGTCGACGGCCTCGCCAGGCCAGCCTGCGACGGGCAGTTGCCACGGCGTACTACGCACTGTTCCACCAACTGGTTGAGGACGCGATGGGGAACCTGCTGGGCAAGGCGAGTACGGCCCGTCCTTTACGCCAGGCATTGGGCCGGGCCTGCTCCCATGCCGCGATGGCCAAGGCATGCCGCAGTTTTGAGGCTGCGTCTCTGCCGTCGCCCTTGGCGGCCGCACGGGGTGGTGCGCCGGTCCATCCCGACATGCGCCAGGTCGCGCGTACTTTTCTGCGCCTTCAGAAGCAGCGTCACCTCGCTGATTACGATCTGAATGCCCTGTTCAACCGCGTCGAAGCGCTCCGGCTCGTGGCTCTGGCCGACAGCGCGCTGGCCACCTGGAAGCGCGTCAGGCGCTCGAACGATGGGCGCCTCTTCCTGGCGTGTCTGGTGTTGTGGGATGGGCTGAAGGGGTGATGCTCCAACGGTAGCCTGATTGGCGGCACCGGAGGCGACGATGAAGTGCCTGACCTGCAAGCACGGCGAACTGGGTCCCGGAACGGCGACCGAGACGGTCGACAAGCACGGGGCAACCTTGGTGCTGCGCCACGTACCCGCACTCGTCTGCGACAACTGCGGCGAGGAGTGCTTCGACATCGAAGTCAGCCGCGAACTCCATGAAATCGCAGAGCAGGCCGGCGAAGCTGGGGTGACCTTCATGGTGAGGGAGTACGGCCGGGCGGCGTGAGCGCAGTCCTGCGGTCAGGAGCAGTGAGCAGCGGAATGCGCGTGGACAGCGATCCGGCTGAGGCGCTGCGACCCCTCGTCGCCGTCCTGCTCCCCTTCCGCCCGGAGTTCCGCCCGGTCTACGCCGCCATCCAAGTCGCCTGCCAGGAGGCCGGCCTGGAGTGCCGCCGCGCGGACGACGTGTGGAAGGCCACCACCAGCTTCCAGGCGACCCTCGACCTGCTCCGGGCCGCCGCCGTGGTGGTGGTCGACTGGAGCGACAAGCACCCCAGCGTCGTGTTTCTGGCAGGTGTGGCGCACATGCTGGGCAAGACCGTGATCCCGCTGACCCAGCACGACTACGACATCCCGGCGGGTCTGCCGAAGAGTCGCTACCTCAAGTACCAGTGCAACCGGGACGGCCTCGACCGGCTTCGGACACTGCTGGCGGAGCGGCTGGCGACCTGCCGGCCATAGCGGCAACGTGGGGTCCGGCGCGCGGATAGGGAGGGCGACATGACGCGACGCACCTGGTCCGGCTTCTGGAGCGAACTGCTCTGCCTCGTCGTCGCCTGGCCGTCCGCCTGCCCTGCCGCCGAGCGGCACGTCGCGACCGATGCTGAGCTGCGCCAGGCCCTGCCCACGCTGCGTCCGGGTGATGTGCTGCTCGTCGCCCAGGGTGCGTACAACGGCGGGCTCTATGTCGAGGACCTGCGCGGCGAGGACGGCCGGCCGATCGTGATCGCCGCCGCCGACCCGGCCCGGCCTCCGACGTTCCGTGGCGGCGGCAACGGCCTGCACCTCGTCCGTCCCACCCACGTCGAGCTGCGAGACTTGGTCTTCGAGGGCGCCACGGGCAACGGCCTCAACCTCGACGACGGCGGTGGCCGCGACGGTTCGGCCCACCACCTCGTGCTTCGCCGCCTTCACGTCAGCGACGTGGGTCCCGAGGGCAACTGCGACGGCATCAAAGTCTCTGGCCTCGACGACTTCCGCATCGAGGAGTGCACCGTCGAGCGGTGGGGCAGCGGGGGCTCGGCCATCGACATGGTCGGCTGCCACCGCGGCCTGATCACCGGCTGCCTGTTCCGCTACCGTGGCGACCTGGCCGCCAACGGCGTGCAGACCAAGGGCGGCAGCAGTGACGTGACCATCCGGCGCAACCGGTTCGAGCAGGCCGGCTCGCGCGCGATCAACCTGGGCGGCAGCACCGGGCTGCAGTTCTTCCGCCCGCCGCTGGAGCAGGACGCGGGCGGCTCCCATGCCGAAGCGCGCCGCATCACCGTCGAGGGCAACGTGTTCATCGGCTCCGCCGCGCCCGTCGCCTTCGTCGGCTGCGACGGGTCGGTGGTGCGGTTCAACACCATCTATCGGCCGGGGCGGTGGTGTCTGCGCATCTTGCAGGAGACCAACGAAGCCGGCTTCGTGCCCTGCCGCAATGGCGAGTTCAGCGACAACCTGGTGGTGTTCCGTGCCGGCGAGCTGGCCACGGCGGTCAACATCGGGCCGAACACCGCGCCGGGCACCTTTCGCTTCGAGCGCAACGCGTGGTTCTGCGAGGATCGGCCCGAGCGGAGCCACCCGGATCTGCCGGCCGCGGAGACCGTCGGCGTCTACGGCCAGGACCCGCTGTTCCGCGACGCGGACCGGGGCGACCTGCGGCTCCAGGAGGGCAGTCCTCTGGCGGGCAAGGGCGCCGACGCCCTACCGCAAGACTGAGGACGAGTGCGACAGCCGAGGTGATACGAGCGGCAGTCTGCACGGTCCTCAGACTGCCGGCCGGCTCAGCAGCACCGCCCGGCTGGCGTGGATCGCGGGTCGCGAGAGTTCAGCGAAACCGGCCGCCAGGGCGTCTGATAGCTCCGCGCCGAATCTGGCCGCCGACACGTGCCCCTTCGGTTCGGCCATCAGGCATCGGCCGCCCGGCTTCAGCGAGGCGCACACCTCGGCGAACAGCCGCGGCCGGTCGGGCACCTCGTGCACCACCGCGAAGAGCAGCGCGAAGTCCGCCGCTACCCCTTCCAGCCCGAGCGTCTCCGCGGAGCAAAGGTGCGTGCGGACCCGGTCGGACAGCCCGGCCCGCGCCGCCCGCCTCTCCAGACCGCGGAGCATGGTGGGCTGCAGATCCACCGCGACCACCGAGCCGCCCTCGCCCACCATCCGCGCCATCGGGAGGGTGAAGAAGCCCATGCCGGGACCCACCTCCAGCACGGTGAAGCCCGGCTCGACGAGGCCCGCCAGGATCGCCTCGGGGTCCTGGACCAGTCGGCGCAGCGGCGAGGCGAGCAGCCGGCCGACCCAGCTCGGGCAGACGTGCGGCATCATCGGGACTCCATGCGCGGGGCGGGCATTCGCGTCGGAGGGCGAGGCGACCTCCCGCGGCGGCCTTGCGCGCTGCGACGCCGGCAGGTTACGCTCAACGGTGTGCAGCCGACGCCTCAGAGCGATGCAGGTCCGCCGAAGTCCGGCCGCCGGCGCCGCCTGCTGGCGGCGGGGGCGCTGCTTGCCTTGTTGCTGGTGCTGGCCGATGACCAGCTCTACCCCGTCCTGGCCCGACCCGGCGGCGGTACCGGCAATCGGGGGGAGAACGGGCTCTGGCTGAGCTATCGGTGGTACTTCGGGCAGCACAGTGCCGCTGATGTGGACGCGCTCGCTCGACGCTTGCGCGATGCGCAATGCGGCTTCGCCTACTTCCACGTGCGCCACGTGGACCGCGACGGCCGGCTGGTGTACCGCTACCCTGCCGAGGCTCAGCGGCTGACCCGCACGCTCCGCCGGTTGGTGCCTGGTGTGAAGCTGTTAGCGTGGGTCTACGACGCGCGGCAAGAGGGACAGGTGGCGGCCAGCCTGATGGATGCACACGCTCGGGGCCAGATGGTGTCGGAAGCGGCCTGGCTGGTGCGCGACTGCGGCTTCGACGGGGTGCAGTGGGACATCGAGACCTGCGGCAACGGTGACCCCGATCAGCTCAGCCTGCTGCGTGAGACCCGAGCGGCGTTGCCGGTCGGTGCCCTGGTCGCCACCTGTGCGTTCCCCTGGTATCCCCGACCCGTCAGGGCTCTGCACGGCTGGGACGCGCGGTACTTCGCCGACGTGGCGGCGGTGTGCGACCAGATTGCCGTGATGGCCTACGACACCGGCGCCACGCTCCCGCGGCTGTACGTCGGGCTGACGCGGCGCAACGTGGTGGAGGTCACCCGTGCGGTGGCGCGTGGCAACCCTCGGTGCCGGGTGACCATCGGCCTGCCGACCTACGGCCGAGCCGGCCGCTCGCACCGTGCACACGCCGAGAACCTGCTCCTCGGGCTGAAGGGTGTCCGAGAGGGCCTGGCCGACCCACGGACCGAGGCGAGCACATTCGGGGGCATCGCCCTGTTCAACGACGAAACCACCACGACCGACGACTGGCAGACCTTCCGCCGCTGGTGGCGCATGCCCTGACAGGCGGTTACGGCCTCGCCAACACCACCGCGCTCCCATCCCAGATGTACGCCAGGTCGGCAATGGGCCAGTGCTCCCGGCCGTAGCTCGGGTCGGCGATGTCAAGCCACTGCCCGTGTTCGTCGGAGCCGAGCAGCACCACGGTGTGCCAGGAGCCCACGCTCCAGCCGCACCTCTCCAGACGCGCCGCCACGTCGCGCGGCAGACCGGGTTTGAGACCGATGGTCAGCAGGGCCGGCTGACCGAGCGCGAAGAGCCGTTCCGGGCGTCCCGGCTCGACGATGTGTGGCCGGAGCCCATGCTTGCCCGCCCGCACCGCCAGCCCGCGGAAGAGGCCCAGGCGGGAGGTGCCAGTGCGGTCCCGGGTCAGGCAGAGGCCGGCCATCTCCCGCTCGCCGGCGATGATGCCGTAGTGGTGGAGCAGTGTCGCCGCTGCGGCGGCCGTGCAGCTATCGTCGGTGGTCTGCCGGCAGAGGCCCGTGGCGTCGACCTGTCCATTCAAGTCGGGCGGCAAGGGCTGGAAGTACCAGGCGTAGCTCCACAGCGCGAGCGAGACGACGGCCACCGCCAGCGCAGCGGGGCGAACCCGGCTGCTCCCTGCCGGCGCGCCAAGCCACACCAGGGCCGCCAGCACGGCGGCGCCCTCCAGGGCAACGTTGACCAGGTACACCAGGTGCGGGGCCAGGGCGGGCAGGGCCCGGAGGACGAGGTCGGGGCTGCGCTCGGTGAGGAAGCCGAGAAGCACGACGGCCAGCGCGGCGACGCCGAGGGCGTTGCGCAACGGCGGGCGGCCCGCGCTCCGGCGGACAGCCAGCAGGCAGAGCGTGGCCGCGGCAAGGTGGAGGCCGATGTAGAGCGGAGGCATGCACACCCTGACACGCGGGTTGGCCGGCGGGGAGCGGGTCCCTGCCGGACAAGGGCGCACACAAGCACCACCATCGACTCGGCCCGGACCGGCTCCGGGGCGGGACGGGGGACGGCAGGAGCGGGCGAATCGCAACCCAGACCATCTTCGAGCGGATGGAGCGCGACGACCTGGCCGGTGCTGCGGCGCTCCTCGACGCCGACCCGATGCTCGCCCACGCCCGCATCGCCGACCCGGACCAGGAGCACTGGAGCGCCCTGCAGTGGGCCGCCGCGAAGGGCAAACTCGAGCTCTGCCGGCTGCTGGTCGAGCGCGGCGCCGAGGTCTACACCAACCCGATGAACACCTACCCGCCCGTGATCCAGGCGGCGTGGGGGAAGCACCAGGCGGTGGTCGACTACTTCCTGCAAGAGATCCCCGACCGCGCCGACGGGACCAACGGGATCGGCGTGGCCATCAACCTAGCGGGCCGCATGGGCTGGTCCGACCTGGTCCGCCGGCACATCGAGCGCGACCCCTTGAGCGTCTACCAGCGTGGCTGGATCGGCGACAGCCCGCTCCACTGGCCGGCGCACAACAACCATGTCGAGATCGTGGCGATGCTGCTCGACGCGGGCGCCGACATCGAGGCGGACGAGGTCAACTGCTACGGCGGCAAGCCGCTGCACTGGGCCAGTGAGCACGCCCCGGAGGCCGTGGCGCTGCTCCTCGAGCGCGGCGCGCAGGTGGACAGCCGCAACGTCAAGGCCGATACGCCGTTCCACGGCATGACCCCCCTGATCATGAACGCCTCTCAGCGCAACGACTGCGCGGAGGCCACCGAGTTGCTCCTCGCCGCCGGGGCGGATGTGCAAGCGACCGATGCGCGAGGCAGGACGGCGCTTCAGGTCGCGACGGAGAGTGGCCTGCAACGGATCCCGGCCGTGCTGCGCAGCCACGGCGCCTGACCCGTCGCCCGCAAGATCGGGCATTCCTCCTCCCCGTCCGCGCACCACAATGCGAGCGGTGCCTGGCGACGCGGGCGGCCCTTGTCGCACACTCAGCTCCCGCCGGGCCAGAGGAAGTGCATGAAGTCCACTGTCGTGATCCGTCTGTTGTGCGCTGTACTGCCCCTTCTCGTGCTCGCCGGAACTGCACATCGGGCCGTGGCCAAGGACGAGACCGAATGGTACGACGAGGGGAG
>JACPDV010000457.1 GCA_016183835.1 Armatimonadota bacterium | reverse complement strand
CCGTAGAAGAACACGCCGATGGGCGAGGCCAGCTCCTCCTGGATCGCGTACACGCTGTCGTCGGAGATGCCCAGGCTCACCTGCGCGGCGACCGGCTTGCCGTTCTGGTCGGTGGTGGTGACGTGGAACGTGCCCTGGGTGCGCGGGCGGAACTCAGCCTTGTCGGACTCGACCTTGACGTTGAGGAGCTGGTCGGTCGGCGGGACGAGGATCTCCTTTTGCGCGAAGTAGACGTTGTTCGGCCCCACGAGCGTCGCCACCACGTAGACGTTGGGCGCGTAGGCATCCTCGATGGGCAGCTCAATCACGCCGGAGTTGGCCTGCAGCGTGGTCACCGTGGCGCTGAGGATGTCGTGCGCGCCGATGGTCAGCAAGACGCTGGCGTCGGGCACCGGGCTGTTGATCAGGATCCGGGCTCGGGCGCCCTTCTCGTAGAGGTCCTTCTCGGTGATGAGCTGCAGGTCGGCGTGGTTGTAGTTGCGTCCCTTCCAGGCCTGGCTGGCGCACCAGAAGAAGGCCTTGGCGACCACGTCGTGCTTGGGATCGAACGTGTCGGGCGAGCGGCACTCGAGCTCGTAATGCCCGTCCGCCGGCGCGGTGAAGGTCAGCGCCCGCTCGCCGGTGGCCGGGTCGGTGCGAAAGGGCTTGTTCTCCCACAGCTTCGCGCCGCGCTCGTAGTGGGCCGCAGCGACCACCTCGTCGGTCTGCGGGTTGCGCTTCTCCGGCACGAACTTCATCTCGTAGCAGTTGACCATCCCGGCGGTCTCGACCGGCTGCCCGTCGGCGTTCTGCGCGTGGACCTGCAAGGTGACGAGCGAGCTCGGCTCGTACAGGCCCTGGTTGGTGTGCGCATCGAGGTAGAACCCATCACGGGTGACCGTCACGCTGCCGGCCGATTCCACCACGCGGCGGGTGACGTCGGTCACCTCCACCGCCACGGAGTAGGTGTAGTCGTTGCCGTCGGCGAGGGTCGGGAACTCGATGATGGTCTCGCCCTTGTCGTCGGTGGTGGCCTTGCCTTCGGTCACCACCTGCTGGTTCCACCAGGGCCGCGGCGGGCTGCGCCAGCCGGCGTAGAACCAGTCCCACGGGCCGGGGAACCAGTACCAGTGGAAGAACGGCCGGCGCTGGACCACGTACTTGAGCTCGGCCCCGGCCACGGGGGCGCCGAAGTAGTAGTTGGCCTTGACCGGCACGGCCGCGGCGCCGCCCGGCCGCACCTCGGCCACCGGCTTGCCGACCTCCACCTTGAACTCGGGCTTGCGGTACTCCTCGACGCGGAACTGCCCGCCGGCCGAGCCGCCGCCGGGGAGCTCGAGGGCCACGTTGTACACACCCAGCGTGGGCTCTGCCGCGAGGGCCAGCTCGCCGCCGATGGTGCCGTAGGCGTCGGTCTCGAGGGTCGCCTTGTAGACTTCCTGCCCACGCGGATCGTTGATGGTCACGTTGACCTTCTGCCCCGGCAGGTTGCTGTAGTCGTCGTCCTTCTCGCTGCGGAGGATGCCGCGGAAGTGGACCTGGTTGCCGGGCCGGTAGATCGGCCGATCGGTGTAGAGGTAGCCGTGCAGCCGCACCTCGCGCTCCTGCCACCACGACCAGAACCCGCGGTCCTGCAGGATCCACTCGTCGCCGCGGCGGCCCACGGCGAGGAGCTGGTAGCCCTCGTCCTTGCGCGGCGGGATGGTGGTGACCCACAGCCCCTTGCCGTCGGTCTTGCCGGTCTTGAGCAGGCTGACGGTGCCGTCATTCTTCAACCGCGCCACGCGCAGCTCGGCGCCCTCCACCGGCTTCACGGTGCTCCGGCTGGCGACGTAGTTGACCAGCTTCCCGGCGGCCTGCTGCTGCACCAGCACGAGGCTGGAGATGTTGATCACCGCGTCGTCCACCAGCTCGGCCTTGCCCGTGGCGACCGCCTCGAGCAGGTAGACTCCGGACTTGTCGAGCGGCGGCTCGAAGGCGATGTCCTGCCAAGCGTAGTCGCCCTTGTCGGTCACGGCGATGTGCCAGGTGCCGGCTTTGTCGCCTTTCGGCCGCAGGGCCCGCATATCGCGGACCAGCACACCGCCGCCAAGCAGCTCGAAGGGGTCGAGACGATAAGCGGTGAGGTCGATCCCGCCGATGCTGCGCGCGCGGAGATGGGCGGGAATGGTGGTGCCGGGGAGATGCGTCCGCGACACGCCGAGCCCGAGCACCGGCCGCTCGATCTCCTGGGCGCGCTCCGCGGCCTGGGCCTCCAGCTCGGACTTGGGGTAGCGCTTGCGGAGGTCGAGGTACTTCTGCCGGGCCTCCACGTACCTGCCTTGCTGATTGGCGTCGTCGGCGAGCTGGAACAGCGCGTCGTCGGCGATGCTGGTGCGGTCGTACTCCTCCACGATGCGTGCGATACTGAAGGATGCTCTCCACGTACTCCTTGGCCTTGTCGCGGCCCTTCGCGTCCCACCATTCGGTGTGGAAGCGGGCGGCGTCGGCGAGGATGCTGCAGATCTCCTGCTTCTCGACCAGGTTGAAGGGCCGGCGGCCGACGGCACTGCGGTACTGCCGGATCGCCTCGGCGTAAGCGGCGCCGATGTCTTCCCAGTGGTCCCAGCGGCGGTAGTCGTAGAGGTAGTGCGCGCGCAGGGCCTGGGCGCGGGCCCCCCAGATGGTGTTGCGCTGGCTGACCGCGAACTCGTTGATGCGCTGCTCGAAGTCGTCCATTCTGCGCAGCTTGTAGGTCGCGCGGAGGATCTTGAACTGCGCCTCGGGCACGCGCTCGTCGTTCGGATTGCGCTGCACGAACTGCGTGAAGAGCTCCACGGCCCGGTCCCAGGTGAACTCGTCGTAGTACTTGTCGGCCTGGTCGAAGAGCTGCTGGTCGCCCTGCGCGGAAGCGGCGCCGGCAAGGGCCAGGGCGCACGCCAGAGCGAGCCAGGTGGAGAGGTTCCGCATCGCTGTCTCCCGTCTGAGCGGTTGTACCGCGGCGGCCCGGAGGCCGTTCACGCCGCGCGTTCGCCATGCCCGCGATTTCACTTGCCGGTTACATGGTGCGTTCCGCGCGGCGCGAAGTTCACTGGGGATCCGCCACGGCGCCGAGGAACAGCAGGGCGCCGGTGCGGGCGTCTTCGATGGCGCAGAGGAACGGCCGGTCAACGACCAAATCGAAGCGCGGCTCCTCGGACTTGGTGTCCATCTCCACCGACGTGGCGGCCGCCGCCTCGCTGCCCTCTTCGTTCACCTCGAGCCAGGTGCGCTGGAGCACCTCGCCGACGAACAGCGGGCCCTTCATGGTGGCCATGCCGCTGAAGTCGGCGAGCCGCTCCTCGAAGGCATCCACCATGCCGAGCGCGCGCAGCGAGTCGTTGAGCCGGCCGTCCCAGGCGACCTTGAACCGCGGCAGCACGACGCGCCCGCCTCGCGGCTTCAGCGCCTCCGCCAGCCGGCCCCACTCCTCCGCGCCGATCCGCACGCTGCCCGGCGGCGGGAGCAGGACCACGAAGCTGAACCGCCCGCCGGTGTACGGCATCCGCACCATCCGCGCGCCGCCGTCCTCGGCGTAGCGCCACACGCCGCTGCGGCTCATCATGCGGACGGTCTTATCTTCGGCGCCCGGCCGGCGGAAGGTGCCGTCGGCGGTCTCCGCCGGGTCGAACGGCACCGCCCAGCGGGCCTTGAAGTAGACGGCGTTGAGGAGGAACAGCACCGCCTCGGGGTTCACCTTCCCAATGATCTTCTCGATCCGCCCGTGGGTGCGGCCGGCGACCCATTGGTTGATGGGCTCGGCGGCGTCGGGCGCGGCGAAATCGGTGATCTCGACGTCGGCCCCGTACGCGTCGCGGCACAGCTCGAAGAACTGCGGCTTGAACTTGACGCCCTTGCGGCCCCACAGCGCGTTGGCCACGGCCAGCTCCGCGCCCTCGACCTCGTTGAGGCCGGCCAGGAGCGCATGGCCGGACTCGGCCACCGTTTCGGGCTGCAGCTCGGAGACGCCGAGCAAGGCGGCTATCTGGGACTGCGTCTCACCGCGCGCGCCGTGGTAGACCATCGCCAGCGCCACGGCGGCGCTGGTGGGCGAGAGCATCACGTTGGGGGCGCCGCCCTCGGGGCCGAGCGAGCCGAGGAGCCGCCAGCCGAGCTGATTGACGCCGTCCACCAGGCGTTGGTCGGCGGGCGGCGACTTGCCTTCCACCCCGGCCAACTTGGCCGGCGTCGCCGGCCCCGCGCCGAGCAGTCCGGTGGCACCTCCCAGCACGGCGGCGAGCCACCGGAACAGGCGGCACGACGGGCGATGCGTCATCGCGCGGCTCTCCTCACCCGCTCCCCTGTTCGTGGGACTTCGCCGCGCGCCTCGGCGTTCCCCCGATTCGCCCTGCCGCCGGTTCCCAAACAGCCCGTGATGACTTACACTCGCCCGCATGGCACGCACGGTTGTCACGGCCCTCCTGTTGCAGATCGCGCTGCCGCTGTGCGCCGCCGAGCCGGTGGGCACGCAGGCGCTCGACCTCGGTTACCTCCCTCAGCTTCGGCTCGGCTGGGCCCGGCTCGCCAGCAGCACCGACCCGGCCGGCGGCAACGCCGACCGCGGCTGGTACCAGCGCCGCGAAGGCGCCGCCGCGGTGCTCCTCGACACCCAGGGGCCGGGCATGCTCACCCGCATCTGGAGCGCCAACCCACAGGGCACACTGGCAATCTACTTCGACGGCGAGGCCAAGCCCCGCGTCAAGCTGCCTTTCGACCGGCTCGCGCACGAGACCGCCTCCACCCCGACGCTGCCCGGCTTCGTCTCGAGCGCCGGGGGCGGCGTGTCGTGCTGGTTCCCGATGCCCTACCAACGGAGCGTCAAGGTCACCGTGGAGGGCGCCGAGCAGCTCTACTATCAGGTCGACTACACCACCTGGCCGGACAGGGTGAAGGTCAAGACCTTCACCCCCGGCGCCTGGCAGGCGTCGGGCGGCATGGACTGGGGCGAGCCGGCCGCCACACGCGTCACCGTCCCGCCGGGCGCGTCGCGCACGCTGTTCGACCTCCAGGGCCCCGCCACCATCCGGCGGCTGGTGCTCTCGCTCAGCCCCACCGCTTACGACGCGCTCCGGCCCCTCGTGCTGCGGATGCGCTGGGACGGCGCCGCGCCCAGCGTAGACGTGCCGCTCCTCGACTTCTTCGCCTCCGGCTTCGGCGCCGCGCAGTATCTCTCCGCGCCGATGGCCGTCGCCGAGTGGGGCTTCTTCACCCTCGACTTCCCGCTCCCCTTCGCCGCCCGCGGGGTCGGCGAGCTCGTCAACCGCGGGGGCGCCACCGTGACGGCGGAGGCCACGACCTACGCCACTCGCGGCCGGCGCGACAGCGACGGCTACCTCCACGCCGCGTACCGCGCCAGCACCACGGTGGCCGGCCGGCCGCATCGGGTAGCGGAGGTGCGCGGCGCGGGGCAGTACGTGGGCACTGCCGTGGCGCTCGCCGGCGACGCCGACCTCAAGTTCCTCGAAGGGGACGAGCAGATCCAGGTGGACGACAAGCTGAAGCTCTGCGGCACCGGTACGGAAGACTACTTCGACGGCGCCTGGTACTTCCGCAACGGGCCCTACGCCGACATCTTCGCCGGCGCGCCGCTCCTGGCCGCTCGCGACACGCGGGTGGCGGCGTATCGCTGGCACGTCGCCGACTGCATCCCCTTCCGCCGGCATCTCGTGGTGGACCTGGAGCACGGCGGGCGAAACGACGCGCCGGGCGCGCTCTACCGCACCGTGGGCTACTGGTACGGCGCCACGCCGCAGGCCGTGCCCGCCGCCACGCCGCCGGCGCGGCCGGGCGCCTTCAGCGACGGCGGGCCCGGGGACACCTTCGTCGAGGGTGAGACACTGAAGGATCAGGCCAAGGGCGATGCCGTGCAGGTCAACGTAGTGGACGACCGCGACGCCCCGCTCCCGGCCAGCGGCGGGAAGCTGCTCCGGGTCCGCTTCGGCTCGCCCAAGGGTGGATCGGTGGGGCTGCCGTTCGAGTTGAGCGAGTCCGGCTGCTACGAAGTGACGCTGCACCTGGCCGCCGGCGGGCCGACCTTCCAGGTGGAGGCCGACGTCGACGGGCATGCGCTGCCGGCGCCGGTCGTGCAGGCGTCCCTGGGCGAGCCGGAGTTGCTGCTCGGGCGCGGGCGGGTCGAGGCGGGGAAGCACGTGCTCACCGTGGCGGCCAAAGCGTTCGCCGGCGGGAAGGCCGATGGCGTGCTGGGGATCGACTACCTCACCTTCCGGCCCATCGGGAAGGTCAAGGGCGTGCTGGAGGCCGAGGGCCTGAGCACCAAGGCGGCCGGGCGCGACACCGCTGTGGTGGTGCAGACCGACCAGGATCTGCCGGCCGGGGCGGTGCGCTCGGGCGCGCTGGTGGGCGGCGCGGTGCCCGGCGAGGCGATGTGGAGCGGCGGCGCGCAGGTGCGCTTCACCCCGGGGCAGGTGGGCGACACCCTGACCCTCACGTTCCCCGTGCGCGACGACGGCGACTACGGGCTGTCCTCCTCCTTCACCCGCGGGCCTGAGTACGGCTCTTGCGAGGTGCTCCTCGACGGCGAGCTGCTCCTCGGCGGGGCGGACGCCGAGGCGGACAACCAATCGACCGACGAGATCGGCGCGCGGACGCCGCTCGGCACGCACCGCCTGAAGGCCGGCAACCACACGCTGACGCTCCGCGCCGCGGCGACCAAGGCGGGGCAGGTCAGGCCGGTCGGGCTGGACTCCCTGGTAGTGGCGCCGACCACCGGCGGGCAGGAGGCGGAGCTGATGCGCACCGCGTACCACGGCGCGGTAACCGAACTCCGCTTCGGCGCCGAGCCGCGCTGGTCCGGGGGTGCCTTCGTCCGCGTGCCGGACGCCGGCGGGCAGGCTGGCGGCGGGTACCTGTTCGAGGCGCCGCGCACGGGGCGCTACGAGCTCACGGTGAAGGAGGCACGCGTCCCGGGCGGCGGCGCCTTCGACGTGGCGCTGAACGGCCGGCCGGCCGGCAAGATCGAGTGCTCCGGTCAGGCCGAGGCGCTGGGGCAAGGGGTGACGTTCACCGCACGGCTGCATCGCGGCCGCAACCGGCTGTCGTTCAAGGGCAGCGGCGACCTGGCACTGGACGTGGTGAGCCTCGAATACGTGGGCGGCGGGCTGCCGCTGATGCCCATCGGGGGCGGGGTGGCGCTGGTGCTCGTGGTATTGATCGCTCGCCGGAAGAGAGCGAGCCGATGACCTACCGGGTGGGTACCGTGCAGTACCTCAACGCCAAGCCGCTGACCTGGGCTCTGGAGCAGGGCTGGATCGAGGGAGTGGAGGTGGTCAGCGACGTGCCGTCTGCCCTGGCCGCGCGGCTCCTGGCGGGCGAGCTGGATGCGGCCATGCTCTCCTCCATCGTGGCGCTGCGCGAGCCGCTGATGCAGGTCATCCCCGAGGCCGGCTGCATCGCCGCCGACGGGCCGGTGCAGAGCGTGCTCTTGTTCACCAAGGTGCACGTCGAGCAGATCGCCCGCGTGGCGCTGGATGTCAGCTCGCTCACCGCCGCCGGTCTGACGCGGGTCTTGCTGGAGCAGCGCTACCGCCTCCGCCCGGAGTACATCACCATGCCGCCCGACCTCGGCGCCATGCTGGCCGAGGCCGATGCGGCGCTGTTGATCGGCGATCCCGGCCTGGCCCACTACGTCGCCGACCAGCCGGCCGGGCTCTACGACGTGCTCGACCTGGGGCGTGAGTGGCACGAGTGGACCGGCTACCCGTTCGTCTTCGCCGCCTGGATCGCGCGCAACCGGCACGATGACCCGGGTCTGGCCGCGGTGCTCCGCCGCTCGCGCGAGATGTCGTGCGCGGCCATCGCCGACATCGCCCGCGACGCTGCGGCGCGGCTCGGGCTCGGCGAGATGGTCTGCCGGCACTACCTGGAGCGCGTGATCCGCTACCAGTTCGGCGAGCGCGAGCGCAAGGGCTACGAGCTGTTCGGCGCCTACCTGCGGCGCGAGGAGCGGGGATGAGCATCGGCATCATCGGCGGGACCGGGCTCTACGGGCTGACGGAAGTGGCACTGGAGCCGCTCACCGTGGACACCGCCTACGGGCCGGTGGCGGCCCAGCGCGGGCAGTGGCACGCGCAGGAGGTGATCTTCGTCGCCCGCCACGGCGCGGAGCACAACATCCCGCCCCACGCCGTCAACTACCGCGCCAACCTCGCGGCACTGAAGCAGCTGGGCGTCAGCTCCGTGCTGGCCACCGCCGCCACGGGCACGCTCAGCCGGCACATCCCGCCCGGCGGCATGGCGCTCCTCACCGACTTCATCGACTTGGTGAGCGGCCGGCCGCGGACCTTCTTCGAAGACCTCGTGGTGCACGTGGACTACAGCGAGCCCTACTGCCCGCACCTCCGCGCCGAGCTGTCCGAGGCCGCGGCGGCCTGCGGGCTGCCGCTCCACCCGGGCGCCACCTACGTCTGCACCAACGGCCCGAGGTTCGAGACACCCGCCGAGATCCGCGTCTACTCGGGCTGGGGCGGCGACCTGGTGGGGATGACCAACGTGCCCGAGGTGGTCCTCGCCCGCGAGGCGGAGCTGTGCTACGCGGCGGTCGCCATCGCCACCAACGCCGCCGCCGGCGTGGCCGGGCAGAAGCTCACTCACCGCGAGGTGGAGGAGACCTTCGCCGCCCGGCTGGCCGATCTCGCCCGCCTGTTCGAGGCGTTCGTGCAGACCCACGGCGAGAAGGACTGCCCCTGCCGCCACGCGTTGGACGAATACCGCGAGCGAATGGGCAAGCCCGAGCTGAGCATCCCGCTCTGAGTCAGCCGGCCGCCCGCACCATCGCCGCCGCCGCGCCATCGCCGATCAGGGCCAGGAGCGGCAGAAGCCACCACGTGCCCTGCAGCAGGTCGGCGGTATCGGCCACAGCCAGGTACTGCTCCACGCTGGTCAGGTGGCGGCTGAGACCGATCAGCGCGCCGGCGAATTCGCTGCCGAAGCAGTCACCGGCCGACGCCTCGTGCGCCAGCGCGGCCAGCCGGGCGGTGGGCGCCGCGCGCAGGCCGGCGGGGGAGGCCGCCGCCAGGTTCATGGTCAGCGGCACCAGCAAGTCCATCGGCGGCCGGCGCAGGAGGTAGCCGCGCGACGCGCGGCGCGCCTGCTGCAGCCCCGTTTCTGCCAGCTCGGGCGAGGCCGCCGGGTGGGCCGCGAGGCTGACCCACGCCAGCCAGCGCGGCCGGCTCCAGCGCAGGCCGCCCGCCAGCCTCACGGCCTCGGCCAGCAGCTCGCCGTCGCCGGCGTCGAGGCCGGCCAGCGCCACGATGGTCTCCTGCAGCCCGGTCTGCTGCGCCCGGCCGAGCGGCGCCACGCGCGACCGCACGGCGGTGGTGCGCAGCTCGTCCACCCCGCCCTCGGCACCCAGCTCGGCCAAGAGCCGCGCCGCGCCCACCTCCACCCTGAAGCCTTGCTCCGACGGCGGCAGCCGCCGCGCCGCCTCCATCGCCCGCCGCGCGGTGTCCACGTTGTCCGGGTGCGGCAGCCCGCGCGCCCCCTCCAGGTAGAGCAGCGCATCGATGCCGGGGAAGTAGTACTGGTACTCGCGCAGCGCCGCCACGGCCTGCTCGAGCGCCGCCACGCCGCCGCGGGCGGCGAGCTGCGCCACCCAGCGCCCGGCGGCGCGGAGCGCCCGCTCCCAGCCGCGCCAGTCGTGGAGCCGGAGCAGCGCGGCGCGGCGGATCACCTCCACCAGTTCGGCGATGGTGCCCCCTTCGTTGCGGCCGAGCGCCTCGAGGCAGGCGGCGAACGGGTTGCTGGCCACGAACTCCGTGGTTCGCCGGGCGATGGCCGCAGCCTGGTCCAGCAACAGCCGGCGCTGGTGCGGCGGGAGCGAGTCGGCGCGCCGCAGGGCGTGGAGCACCAGCTCGCCGCGCGAGCCGAGGTCGTCGCTGGCCGCCGCCTCGAGCACCTGGTGGGCCAGCGGGATCGGGTCGCCGTCCACCAGGCCGAGGCTGGCCGCGTGGAGCTCCACCGCGGCGCGGTCGTTCGGCGGCAGCCGTCCGAGCTGCTGCCGGAGCGCTCGCGCCAGCGCCCCGCCGCCGTCCTCGGGGAAGCGCGCGGCGATCTCCGCTGCGAGGGCGAGGAACCGCTTGCTCCGGCGCCAGTGGTGCCGGTAGACCCGTCCCGGTGCCGGCCGCTCCCACGCGCGCAGGGCCGGGCCGTCGTCGTCGGGGAGCGCCAGGATCCGCTCCGCTGCGGCCACCGGCACCAGTCCGTTGGACGCGTGCACCAGCGCGCCGAACGGCACGCTGACGCACCACTCCTCCAGCTCGAAGTCGGAGTACTCGTAGCTGTCCCACGACTGCTCGGGCCAGTCCGGCCCGTTGGCCCGCGCCGTCCGCCGGCGGAGCGCACGGACCAGCCCGCCGGCCTCCGCCTCGAGCGCGGACGCGTCCGCGCCGGCCGGCATCCGGCTCAGCGCCGACCATACGCGCCGAATCTCGTCCTGCAGCTCGCCCGGCATTGCGGCTCCTACCTGGGCTGTCTTCGCGCCCTCCGCGGCGGATCCTCGCATTTGACCCGCGCGCGCCCGCTGACAGGCGCGGCCCGCTCGTGTACACTAGGAGACGGGTGGCGCGGGAGAGCGCGGTGCCGGGCGACGCCGAGTACGTGCGGGTAGAGGTGATGGGAGTCCGTCAGGACCCCTACAGCAACGCCGTGGTGGTCTTGAGGGACAGCCGCGGTCGGCAGCTCAGCATCTGGATCGGCACCTGCGAGGCCATCGCCATCCACCAGCGAACCAACGCCGAGTTCGACCCGCCGCGCCCGCTCGCCCAGGACCTCATGATCGCCCTCTGGCGCCGGCTCGGCGGCCAGCTCAAAGAACTGCGCATCGACGACCTGTGGCAGGACGTGTACTACAGCAAGCTCACGGTGGAGCAGAACGGCCAGACGGTCGCCGTGGACTGCCGGCCCAGCGACGGCCTCGCCGTCGCCCTCGCCGCCGGCGTGCCCATCTTCGTCGCCGACCACGTGATGCCCAACTCCGAGGACCACTGAGCCCCGCGCAGATCAGCGCTCCAGCTCCACCACCTGGTACAGCCCCATTGCCGGGACTTTGACCATGCGGCCGGACACCGGCAGATCCCTTCCCACTAGCGGCAGCCGCGCCCGCTTGACGGCGAATCCGCAGCGCAGAGTCACCGCCGCGCCGCGCGCCTGGAGCCAGTCCGACCGCACCGCGTCGCGGTCGTGCAGGTGCACCAGCAGCTTGCCGCCGCGCTCGAACACGCCCGCCCGCACCCGACCCGGCGCCTCCACCGCCATCGGCGGCGGAGCCAACGCTTTGAGACGCTCGGCCAGCCCCGTCACCAGCCCGGTGGGATTGCCGAACGTCGCCGGCCCGGCCTCGAAGTCGTACCACAGCATCGTCTGCCGCGTGCCGTCCACTCTCAGCCGCTCGAGATTCAGGTTGTCCAGGTAGAACGTCGCGGCGGCCTCGCCGGCGCCGTAGATCACCAGCCAGTCCGTGCGGTGGTACCCGGCCTCGGGCGACGGCCGCGTGAGCCGGTGCACCGCGCCGGCGGGGAGCGTCACAACCGTTTCGAACTCCGCCGGCTTGCCGGCCGTCGCGAAGCCGTAGCCCACCCGCAGGTGGAACCACTGGTCGAGCGGCACCTCGCACACCGGCTGCCCGTTGGCATACACCCGGCCGTCGGCCACGCCCAGGATCGGCCCGGCGATGGGGGCCTCGGTCGAGCGGATCTCGATCGAGACCCGCGCCGCGGCGCCCACCCGCAGGTCGCAGCTCAGCTCGCCGCCCGTGCTGCCGCTCTCCGAGAACGGCGCGACGTGGCTCTCCAGATCCGGGTAGAACGGCTGCGGCGCCAGCGCGTCGTCGGTGTACCTCAGCGACCAGCGGCCGGCGGCGGCGGTCTCGTCGGCGACCTCGAGCCGAGTCTTCCCGCCCGAGACCGGCTGGCTGCCGAAGTTGCGCACGGCGTCGGTAGCCAGGACGAAGACGTGCCCGCGGCGGTAGCGGCGAGTCGCCACCGCCGGGCGGCCATCGGCCAGGTAGACCGGCTGCCACTCCCTTGCGGTGAGCGTCAGCGGGGCGTACGGCCCGTTGAGCTGCACGGCGGGCCCCCCGCCGGCCGGCTGCAGGGCCAGGTCCACGGCGTCGGAGCCGTCCGGCAGCGGCGTGTGGTCGAAGGCGAAGCCCAGCGCGCGGCCGAGCGGATTGGTCGCGCGCGGTATCCCGTCGGCGTCGAGCTGCCCCGCGGCCACGCCGGGCACCAGCACGCCGCCGTCCCGCGCGAAGCCCAGGGCACAGGCGGCTTGCGCGTCGCTCAGCGCCTGCGCCAGCGGCATCAGAAGCACCTTGTAGCGGCGCAGCCGCGCGGGGGTGAAGTCACGGTCGTAGACGTAGTCGGGCGGCAGGTGCGCCTCGCCCAGCGCGCTGGTCCAGGCGCCCAGCGAGGCGAAGTAGGGGTCGATGCTCTGGCTGAGCAGGTTGGCCCGGCCGAAGTGGAAGGTCTCCGTCTGTTGCGAGACGTGGAGCGCGGTGTGGGCCAGCGCCGGCCCGCCAACGAAGGGATGCACCGCCCGCATGATGGGCGCCATGAGCGCGGCGGTGGGCGCCATGCGCGGGTTGAACGGATCGCCGCCGAAGGCTGGGAAGCCGCCTGCGGAGTAGCTGATCAGGGCGTGCTGGAGCAGCCGCTCGGCGTTCACCTCCGGCGCGGCGTCGGTGTCGAACTGTCGCCACACCTCTGCCTGCGACCGCCCGTAGGCGCGGCACAGGCGCTGGGTGAGGTCGAGGGTGTCGGGCGAAAAGGCTTCCGAGCCACTGATGATGTCGGCGTCGTAACGATCGAGCGGCACGGCGGAGTGCCAGGAGATGCCCGGGCGATGGTAGTGGTTGATCACCACCGCGCAGTGCGGGTGCTTCGCCCGGATCGCCCCGGCGAGGCGGCCGATGTACTCGCCGAACATCTGGGTGCGCCACGCCACCCAGCGGCGGAAGCCCGGATCGTCGAAGTCGGCCCGCGCGGGCAGGTCGAGCCCGGTGTCGAGCTTGAACCGGGCACGGCAGTGCTCGCAGACGCAGGTCAGCGGCGCCGGCCGCTGCCAGATCAGCGACAGCACCGAGCCGTCGAACCAGATCCCATCCAGTCCCAACCGGCCGATGGCGTCGACGCAGTAGCCGATCAGGGCGTCGCCGTAGCCGCTGTTGGGGCAGCTCGGCAGGCTGTGCTCGTTCACCTGCACCCAGGGGATCAGCGAGACCTGCCGCCAGTCGGGATGCGCCTTGTTGCCCCCGGGGCAGAAGATCAGCGGGTACCACGACATGGCCGGCAGGCCCGCGTCGTGGATCTGCCTGACCCACTCACGGAGCGTGGCCTCGTAGGCGTCGGCCTCCGGGTAGGGACAGGGGATGAAGTCGTTCCTGAGAAACGGAACGCCCTCGTTGGAGACCATCTGGATCCACCGCGCGCCGACGCCGGACCGCGCCAGCTCGTGCTCCACCGCCCAGAGCTTGTCCGGCTCGGCGAACTTGGGCGGGCTCGGCCGGCCTTCGACGCGGAGGACGGCCTGGCCGTAGCGGGTCTGCTCGACGGGCACGGCGCAGGCGGCCAGGGGACAGGCGAGGAGGAGGCAGAGCGAGCGCGGCACGGCGGGTCTCCCGGGGGGGCAAGTTGGCGGCGCAAGAGGGCGGACCTCCCCTGACCGGCGCTTGACGAGTGGTGCTCAAGATGCGACACTCTGCGCAGCGGCATTCGACGCTGCAAGAGATGCGAATGGGCACGATGAGGGTGACGCTGACTCTGGACACAGAGGCCGTGGAGAAGGCGAGAGCGGCTTCGGGAAGACACCTGAGCCGTTACGTCAACACAGCGATTCTGAGCCAGTTGGAAGCCGACCGGCGGCGGCAGCTTCGCGAGGACCTGATTGCCGGGTGCATCGAAGGTGCTGAGCTCGATCTGGAGATCTGCAAGGAGTGGGAAGCCACCGACGCCGAGATGATGGCGCGGATACCATGGGATGAGTGATCCGCGGCGAGGCGATATCTACTACGCGGACCTGGAGCCGGTGGTCGGCCACGAACAGGGCGGATTTCGGCCCTGCTTGGTCGTGCAGAACGATATCCAGAACCGCAACAGCCCGGTCGTGATCGTTGCCGCGATCACGGCCAGGCCGGGTGCGCAGAGGAGGCCGACCGAAGTACCGCTGGACCACACCGTCAGTGGGCTCACTTGTCCCTCGCGGGTGATGCTGCATCAACTGCGCACCATCGACAAGAGCCGTCTCGAGCGCTGCGTCGGCCACATCAGCCGTGAAGAGCAGGACGCCGTCGACGAGGCCCTCGCCATCAGCCTCGGCCTGATCGAGCTCTGAGCCCTACCCCATCCGGCGCGCCGAGCGCATCAGGATCCCGACGAACACCGGCCCGCCGAGGATCGCCGTCACCACCCCCACCGGCAGCTCCGTCGGCGCCACCACCGTCCGCGCCACTGCGTCGCAGGCCACCAGGAACGCCGCCGCCGCCAGCGCCGCACAGGGCAGCACCACCCGGTGGTCCACCCCCACCACCCGCCGCACCGCGTGCGGCACGATCATCCCCACGAACCCGATCGGCCCCGCCACCGACACCACCGCCGCCGTCACCAGCGACGCCGCGAAGAACGCCCAGCGCTGCACCGACGCCGGATCCACGCCGCGCCCGTGCGCCAGCTCCTCGCCCAGCGCGAGCTGGTTGAACGCCCCGCCGAGCTGCAGCAGGACCACCACCCCCGGCAGGAGCAGCGGCAGGATCGCGGCGATGTCGCGCGAGCCGATCACCACCAACCCGCCCATCAGCCAGCGGTCGATCGCCACCAAGTGCGTCGGGTCGGCCACCGTGCGGATCAGCAGGATCCCCGACGAGGCCACCAGCGCCACCGTCACACCGCCGAGCAGGAGCCCCTCCACCCGGAACTCGCGCCCGCTGGTACCGAGCCGGTAGATCAGCAGCATGATCAACCCGGCGCCCAGCAGCGCCGCAGCCTGCACCGTGGTGAACGGCCCCAGCGCCAGCGACACCGGGAACGAGATCGCCACCACCGCCCCGACGGCGCTTCCGCTCGCGACGCCGAGGGTGTACGGATCGGCCAGCGGATTGCGCAGGATGGCCTGAAACGCCGTCCCCGCCAGCCCCAGCCCGAAACCCACCAGGGCGCCCAGGATCACGCGCGGCAGCCGTTGGCGAAAGATGATCTGGTAGGCCGTGCTGTCCGCCGCCCGCGGTGTGCCCCACACACTCAGCGCCTCGTGCAGCGACACGCGCGTGCTCCCCGCCGCCAGCGCCACCAGCGCCACCAGCACCAGGAGCAGGGAGAACAGGATCACCAGCCCCACCAGCCGGGCCCAGGTGACGCGCATCAACCTGCCTCCGGGACCGGCGAGAGCACCAGCGGCCCGCCCAGATCGGGGTCGCGCACCACCCGCAGCCGCTCGCCGTAGACCGCCGCCAGGTTGTCCACGGTGAGCACCTCGTCCGGCGCGCCCGCCGCGGCCACCTGCCCGCCGCTGACGAGCCACAGGTGCGGGCAGTAGCGCGCCGCCAGGTTCAGGTCGTGGGTCACCAGCAGGATCGCCAGCCCGTCGCGGTGGAGCCCGGCCAGGAGCTGCATGACCTGGTG
>JACPDV010000444.1 GCA_016183835.1 Armatimonadota bacterium | reverse complement strand
CGGCAACTTCCCGCCCGTCACCGTCTTCGGCGACGCCGGCTACGATGGACCCGCCGACTTCTTCAAGCCGTCCGCCGTGCAGCTCGAGCGCGGTTATCTCGACGATCTGCTGAGCGCGGTCGGCGGCGATCCGGTGGTGCTGGGCTACACCCTCTTCGGTGAGAACGACCAGATCCCCGGCGAGGCGTGGGTCAACGGCACGGCCGAGTTCGTCAAGCAGCACGCCAAGGGGCTGCTGGTCTTCGAGCAGGGCGGCGGGCTGCAGAACCACGGCGAGCTGAAGCCCGGCGACTGGGACCGCTTCTTCCCCGCCACCGACGGCGGCATCGGCTACCGCAACTACTACAGCGACGGCACGCCCACCGACGCCTACGCCAACGTCAACGCCCGCTTCTACGCGCAGCATGGGCCCAGCTTCCTGGCCGAGGAGTCGAGTGACGGGCCAGGTTGGTACCACGACCGGATCACCTGGCTGGCGCCGGACTTCGTGACGCAGTTCCGCGACAACCTGTGGGCCTCGCTCTGCGCGCCGCAGGCGGCGTCGCTGTTCTGGTCGGTGATCCTGATCGACTCCGAACGCCGGCTGCCCACGCAGATCGCCGAGCGCATGGACTGGCGCGGGTTCCGGCGGGCGCCGGGGCAGCTCGCGGTGGTCTGCCCGGCCGGGAGCGCCAAGGTGCTCCCGGTGCTGGCGGCGATCGACGATGCCTGCTGCCGCGCCGGGGTGACCTACGACATCGTCCCGCCCGGGACCGACCTGGCGGGGTACGCCGGCTCGATGGTCGCCGGCGGACCGGCCGAGCTGCCCGCGGCGGTGCTCGACAAGGCGCTGCTATCGCTCTGCGAGGGCAACGCCGCAACCATCCTCGCCGACGCGGCCGGGAAGCAGCTCCTGGCGTATGTCCGCAACGTGGTGGAGCACCGCCTCGGGCCGGGCTACGGCGAGGGGGTGAAGGAGCTGCACCGCCAGCGCACCGCGAGCCGCGAGGTGACGCTCGACATCCGGGCGCTGCCCGACGCGGCCGAGCTGACCGTGTGGGACGTGGACACGGGCGAGGTGGTCAAGCAGGGCCGCCTGGGCGCCAACCGGCGGCTGGCGCTGGGCAACAGCACGCACGACTTCGCGCTGCTGGCGCGCGCGCGGTAGATCAACCACCGGCGGGCAGCAGCCCCTCGATCGCGTCGGCCACCTCCCGCCGCACGGCGTAGAGGCTGCCGGCCGGCTGGTCGGCGCGTTTGAGCACGAACTGGTAGATGATCACCCCGGCATCCGCCGCCGGCGCCAGGTCGAACGTGTAGCTCCCGCCCTGCGCCCGAATGGTGCCCATCGTCACCAGATCCGAGCCCTTCAGCCCGGGGCTCGTGCCATAGGGCCTGCCGTCGAGCAGGAAGCGGGAGAAGGGCCGCCCGCCGTAGTCGGCGTCGCGGTAGACCTGCGCGGCGAGCGTGTAGGCCCCATCTTGCACGTCGGGGAGCGTGACGCGGAGCGGCTTGCCGTCCCCGCCGTGGTGGAGCAGCCAGCCTTCGGCGGTGCTGAACGTCCAGCCGGGCACCGGCTCGAAGCGGAGGTGTTTGATGGGGAACCCGAACGCGGCGTTGACGATCCCGTCGGCCAGCCCGCGGGCGTGCTGCAAGGCGGTGCGGGCGGCGCTGACCGCCTTCGCCGGCGGGTGCGCCGACGCCTCGGCCGCGGCGGTCAGCCGCTCCAGCAGCCGCAGGTACTCGTAGTCCTCCACGCCTTCGCGCATCAGCTCCCAGCGCACCGAGGGCACCAGGTGGTCGAGGACCGGCTTCTCGGGCACGCCCTCACGCTGCGGCGGGTAGAAGAAGTACCCGTCGCCGTGGAGGTAGCGGTAGCCGATGTTCGGCAGGACGAAGCTGGGGTGCGTCCACACGCTCTGCGGGCCCCACCAGGAGCTCAGGTAGTAGAGGTAGCCGTGGGCGTCGCGCCGCCAGACGTCCCAGAACACGGCCCGGTTGTGCTCCCCGGAGTGGGAGATCAGGGCGTAGTCCTTGACGTCGTAGAGCCAGTAGTCGGCGCCGCGGCGGCGTTGCTCGGCGGCGACGGTCTCGCTGTAGCCGGCGGTGTAGGGGATCCAGAGGCTGATCAGGGAGCGGCCGCCTTCCACCAGCTCGCCGAGCTTGGGGTTGGCGTTGGGGTCGTAGGTCACGGCCGTGCGCAGCCGCGGGTCGGCCTGGCGGACCAGGCGGGTCACCGTGCGGATCGCTTCCACCGACTCCTCGGCCGGCTCGTCGGTGACGTAGTAGACCGCCCGGTCGAGGCAGCCGTGCTCGGCGAAGTGCGCACCACACTGGCGGAAGAAGGAGACGACCGCCGCGTCGAAGGCGGGGTTCACCGAGCCGTCCGCACGCGCACGGCCGAGCCTCACGCCCTTGCTGTCGGTGAACGACAGGGCGTACACAGTCTTGCCGTCGGGGCCCTTGCTGTCGTGGATCAGGTAAGGCGCGAAGTTGAAGGCGCTGAAGGCGCGCGGGGCGTCGAGGTAGCGCCTGGCCTCGCGGTCGAAGCCGGTGAAGTCGACGCGCACCTCGCCGTCGCCGGCGAACTCCCAGCGGATCTGCGAGTCCGGCAGCGGTCCGAAGGCCAGCGTCTCCGGCCCGTAGAGGAACGGTCCCAGCCTGGCCCGCAGGTAGGCGTCGAAGTAGAGCCGGATCAGGCGCTCCCGGTCCGCCGGCGTGGTGACGCCGTGGGCCCGGTAGAGGTTGCCGGCGGAGAGCCCGACCATGCTCTGCAGCGCCGGCCCCGCCGGGAGCGCGAAGCGCCGCACGCGCGCCTCCACGCGGAGCGTTGCAGCCGTCTTCCCGGCTACCTGCGCCGCGACGGTTCCGGACCAGGAGCCCGGCCGCGCATTTGGCGGCACGGTGAGGGTCAGCCAGAAGACCAGGTTGCGGCCGGGCTCGAGGCCGAAGCGGTCGCGGGCCGGGTCCACCGGCGGGAGCGGATCGGGCCGCAGGTCGGGCGGGCCGGCGGGCTCCTTGCCGTCCGGCGGCACGCCGAGGTCCACCCACTCGACCCGGCGCACCTCGAGTCCGTCCTGGAGCCGGGCGCCGCCCGGCCCGCGCAGCTCGGACACCACCAGGGCCAGGTCGCGAGTGGGTTTGTCGGCGCGGACCACGAGCTGCCACGCTTCGCACTCATCGCGGGCACAGTCGAGGGCCACACGGGCGGGCAGCCAGTCGGCCGCGGGCGCGTCGTCGGGCCGGAGCTTGTGGTCGGCGCCCACGCTCCACACCCGCACAGCGGCGCCGGCCGGCGGCAGGAGCGCCAGCGTGGTCAGCAGCAGCAGGCGAGCGGGCATGGGCGCACCTCCCGGCGGCTCAGCGGTGGATGCACTCGATCGGCTTCCCCTCGCGCAGGTTGCCGAAGCAGCCCTGGTCGCAGAGCACGCACTCCTCGATCCGCTCGGGCTCCCCGTCGGCCAGCTTGTTGGCCCAGTCGGGATCGGCGATCTGCCCGCGGCCCACGGCCACCAGGTCGCACCGGCCCTCGCGGAGCGCTTCCAGGGCGCGGTCCGGCTCGCCCAGCCGGCCCACCGCGATCACCGGCGCGATGCCGAGCGCCTTGACCTGCGCCGCCCGATCGCCCGGCGCCTGCTCGCTGGAGGGCGACAGGTCGAGCACATCCACTCCCGCGGCCACCAGCCTGCGGCAGAACTCGACCGTTTCCGGCGTGCCGTAGCTGTCGAACTCGTTCGGCGTGTGGCGGTAGAAGAGGAGCGGCTCGGGCCCCAGCCCCGCGCGGGACGCGGCTGCCACCTCCAGCCCCAGCCGCATGCGCCCCTCCAGCCCGCCGCCGTAGGCGTCCTTGCGCGTGTTGTAGCGCGGCGAGAAGAACTGGTTGAGCAGGAACCCGTGCGCGCCGTGCGGCTCCACGCCGTCGAACCCGGCGTCGCGGCAGGTGGCCGCGGCGGCCTCGAACTGCCCCAGCGCCGTGCCGATGTCGTCGAGCGTGATCCGGTCCGGCCGGTCGCGCCGCTCGGGCGGCGGCCAGAAGAGCTGCACCACCGCCGCCGCGCCGCCCGCGTGGATGCTCTCGGCCAGCGGCCGGAGCGAGTCGGCCGTGAGTTTGTCGCCGAGCTGCGGGATGCGGGCGGCCTCGACGATCACCGTGCCGGCGCCGCCGTCGGCGAACTGGCGGTACCAGGCGCGCGCCTCCGCGCCGTTCAGATCGCGGTTGGTCACCATCGGCGGCAGCACCACGCGGTTGTGCAGCGTCACGCCTTTGATGGTCAGGGGCTGGAAGAGGATGCTGTAGGGATTCGGCAACGTGCAGTCTCCCACGGCCCACCGCAGACCCCCTCCTTGCCAAAGAGGGGGCAGGGGGAGGTCCAGTCCAACCGGACGATGGCGACCGTGCGCGAATCCGGCTTCACCCAGCAGCCAAGGCCTCCTCCTCCTCCGCACGCTGCCGGTTGAGCTCCAGCAGCCGCCTCAGCACCTCCGCGTCGGCTGGCAGCTCCTCCCAGCCGTACGCCGCAGCCACGGTCCGGTCCAGCTCGGCTTGCGCCTGGACGAGCGCCGGTGGAGCCGCGCGCTGCAGAGCCGTGAGCCCCAGCCGGCACTCGACCATCAGGCGGCACCGGATTCGCTCGAACTCCTCGCCCACCTCGCGCAGCTCCGGTCCGAGCGCCGGCAACGGGAACGTCTCGAACGTGCTCGACAGCGTGTACCGCGCGGCCGTGCCGAGGCTCGAGCCCCACGCGCCGGCCCAGGCGCGGTGGATGATGGACTGCAGGACCGCGAGCAGCGCCGAGTCGTCGCTGGCGAAGATCGCCAGGGCGTGGCTGAAGACCGCGTGCGCAGACACCGGGACGAAGGCGTGGGTGTCGCTGTGGAGCACCTTGGCGATGCACGTGTCCCGCCCGTGGAGCGCCTCGTAGAGCGCGCCGGCCGGGGTGCCGAACTGCCACCAGGCCTCCGCCCGCCGGGTGCCGATGGTGTTGCGGCCGAGCAGCCGGTCGCGCTCGGGCTTGACCCGCAGGCGCACGCGCTCGAGCAGCTCCGGGTACTCCGCGGCGCGCTCGAACGGCCAGTCTCTGAAGCAGATCACCCAGCGCGTGGCCTGAGGCACCGGCTGCCCGTAGAGGTCATCGCCGGAGAAGTAGGGCAGCACCACCTCGGCGTGTCGCGCGTCGGTCTCCAGGTAGGCTCGCGCCTCGGACGGCGTGAGCAGGAACCCCTGCCCGTAGATCTTGGTGCCGTTGAAGGCGACGCCGCGGTTGGCGCGCAGCCGGCTGGGGCGCGGGGCGGCGGGCTCCTCCTCTGTCAGCGTGGCGCCGATGCGCGCCACCGGCCGGCCGTCCAGCACGGCGCCGTTCCCGGGTCCACGCTCCAGCCACACCAGCGAGACGTGCAACGCAGCGTCGCCCGGCCACGGCCGCGCCCGCTCGGCCCGCGCGATGTGGCAGCCCTCGGCCAGGAGTGGCTCCAGCCCCACCCGCCGGGTGTCGCCTTCGGCGATGGTGTTGGTCAACACGAACCCGCACCGCCCGCCCGGCCGCAGGAGCTGCGCCGCGCGGCGGAGGAAGTAGGCGCACAGGTCCGCGTTCCCCCGCCGGCCGGCGACCCGGCGCACCAGGTGGTCGCGGTACGCACGGCCCAGCGCGCCGCTGACGAACGAGCCGCCCAGAAACGGCGGGTTGCCCACGACCGCCGCGAACCCGCCCGCCGCGAACACCTCCGGGAACGCCTCCGGCCAGTGGAACGGCTCTGCCGGCCAGTCCAGGCCATCGGCTCCGGGATGTGCCTCGTGTAGGGGCGGCCCTTGTGGCCGCCCGTCGGCGTGGCCCGAGTCGAGGGCCGGACCCAGACGGGCGACCACGAGGGTCGCCCCTACGGCAGAGGTCGCGTGCCCGACCAAGGCGTCGCCGGCTCGGATGTTCCGCTCCAGCGCCTGCGGCGGCCAGGCCGGGTCCGCCACCGCCAGCCACAGCGAGCGACACGTCACCTCCACCGCCAGCGGGTCGCAGTCCACGGCGAAGAGGTGCTGCTCCACCCACTCCACCCGCGTCTCCGGCCGGCAGAGCCCGCTCTCCTCCGCCCAAACCAGGGCGGCCAGGAGGAAGATCCCGCCGCCGGCCGCCGGGTCGCAGATGCTCAGGTGGCAGTCGTCGCGGAGCGGGTCGAGGGTGTGGCGGACCACCTCGCCGGCCAGGTCGAAGGGGGTGTACCAGCTCCCGTGGCTGCGGCGGCGCGCGCTGTCCGCCAGGTAGACCTCACCGGGCTCGGCGACCTCCACGACCGGCGCACCGGGACGGAGGCCGAGGGGCCGCAGGTGCGCTTCGAGGGTGCCCTCGGCCGACCACTGCTCGAGCCGGGCGACGGGCAGCCAGACTCGGCGGCCGGGCGCGCGGAGACGGGCCATCGGCTCGTCCGCCCGCTCCGCGTGCCAGGCGAGGAGGGACTCGTGGGTCTGGCCGAGGGCGTCGATGGAGGCGTGTCGGGCGACACCACGCAACGCCGCGGCCGTCTCCGAGACTGGCACCCCCTCCTTGCCAAGGAGGGGGCAGGGGGAGGTCCCGGCCGTCAGGGCCGTGACCCCTTCCGGGACCGCTACCCCCTCCTTGCCAAGGAGGGGGCAGGGGGAGGTCCAGTCACTCCGCCTGCCAGGGACGTCCACGAATGCGTCTACCCCATGACAGTCGCCTGTCGGGCTGGACTGCGGCTCGTGCGGCGCAACGCTGCACCCGCCCGCGGCCGGGACCTCCCCCTGCCCCCTCCTTGGCAAGGAGGG
>JACPDV010000443.1 GCA_016183835.1 Armatimonadota bacterium | reverse complement strand
TCATGATGAAGTCGACCGGGGTCAGCATCTCGCTGTCCAGGTCCTCGAGCTGCTTCAACTTCGCGTTGTCGAAGACCCCGATCAGGTCGAACGCCATCCCGTTGAACCGGATCTTCGTCGACCCGTAGTCGCGCTCGTCGAGGTTGAACGCGTCGGCGATCCCCTCGGGCAGGATGCAGACATAGCGATCGCCCGGCTGGAACCAGCGGCTGCCGGGTTTGAGGCACTTGTCAATGGCGGTGACTTGCGCCTCGGACTCGCACAGCCCGCACACCGCCTTGGCGTCGTAGTCGGCGTTGGACTTGTTGCAGGTCACGTTCACGAAGCTCTGCTCGCCGAGCTGGCTGGTGTAGAACCAGGCCCGGCCGGCCACGGCGTTGCTCCGTCCGAACTCGTCGCGGAGCAACTGGTAGCCCTGCTCCTGCAACGGCCGCCAGATGGCGCTGCGGACCATGATCCCCTGGTAGAGCGGCTTCCCGGGCGCCTTCACCGTGTTGAACTTGAGCTGGCTCACCACGGACGTGAAGGACAGCACGGTGAAAGTGAGGAGCACCAGCGTGGTGCAAGTGAGAGCCGTGCGGAGCGGCCGCCGGCGCATGTTGGAGATGCCCAGGCTGAACGCCGCCGCAGCCACGCCCATGCGCCCGATGTCGGCCGAGTGGGTGCCGCCGAGCTGCCGCTGAAGCTGCTTGAGCTGCTCCTCGAACTTGCCCGTGATGATCCCGATCACCAGCATCGAGAGCGAGAACATGATGAAGGCGAGGAGGATGATGACCGGGTTCATCGTGATCTTGAAGGCCGGGTGGACCTGGCTGAAGATCACGAACACGCCCAGGAAGATCAGCGACACCTCGCGGATCTGCCGCCCGATCTGCGGCCGGGCGAAGAGCAGCCGCTCGGCGAAGTAGCAGAACGGGAGCAGCAGGGCGAGGTAGAACACCACGCCCTTGACCACGTCGTTGGCAGTCTTCTGCACGTCCGGGTAGCAGCGCGACTCGAACCCGTGCGCGGCCCGGGCCAGCGACTCGAAGTCCTGGTAGCGCTTCGCCTGCAGTGCCTTGCGGGCCTCCGCGAGGCGTTTGCTGGCGTCCTCGTGAAGCTGGTTGATCTTCTTGTTGATGATCCGGAACCGGGCCAGCCGCTGGATCCTGAACTCGTCCAGGTTCCACATGTCGGTGGCCACCATGTACGGCGTGTAGTAGATGGAGGCGGAGATGCGGTCGGCGTCCGTGCCGATCTTGTCCTTGGGCAGGAAGCAGCCCTTGGGCATGACCTCGTAGCCGGGCCCCTCCGCTGCCTCGCGGTCGTCGCGCACCGGCGGGAAGTGCTCAGGCTCGCCCGGTTTGTTGAGCGGCACGTCGCTCTTCCTGGCGTAGCTGTTGAGCAGGACGAAGCGATTGGCCGCCAGGCCGGCGCCCATCACTACCTTGAACCGCGTGCCGGGCTTGGCGAAGACCACCGCCGTGCTCTCGACGTGCGACTGCCAGGGCTCGGGCTTGACGAGGGTGTAGCCGAATTGCTGCGGCTCGCTGTCGGTCCGCCCGTCGTAGACGCTCAGCGTGCGCAGGACCTCCATGGTCTGCGGGTCGACGAGCTCGAACATGGCGGTAGAGACACACTCGAAAACCACGATGGTCAGCTCGCGCCGGGCGATGTCGACGCTGATGTCCACCGGGTAGGCCACGGAGCCGTTGGTGCCGCGGTCGGGGGCGTAGCGGATCTGCCCGCTCTGGGGGTCGAGCGCGTAGGCCTCCATGCTGATGATCGCCTCGCCGCCCGCCGAGGCCGGCTTGGCGCCAACGAACTCGAACTGTGCTTCGGCGCCGTGGACCATCTCCACCATGTTGCCCCGCACGCCCATGTACGACTTGGAGGACGAGCGCAGCACGACGAGCGAGTTGGCCACCGGCTTGTCGGGGATGAAGCTCTCGCGCGGATCGAACTCGGCGACACGGCCGGCCACCGTGGCGAATCCGCCCTGCCCGTGGATGCGCTTGAGGTCCACGGTCTCGGGCAGCGGCACGGCCTCTTCGTTGAGGATCACGTCGTAGAGGCAGGCCAGGAACCGCGCTTGCTTGAAGACGTTGTCGAAGTCGACGTTCTCGACCAGGTCGAATGGCGTGTCCACCAGCGGGCGGGAGTCGTCGATGGTACACATCGCCACGCCGAGCCCGTTGGCGCAGGTGTAGAGCTCACTGCCGAAGGCCACTTTGCCGGGGATGTAGTTGGCCCAGGTCTTGCCCTGGACGGGGTTGATGCCGTCGGCGAAGGTGTCTTACGGGCTCTCCCCCAGGCACTCGGCGATCGCCTCCGACCGTTCCCGGCAGACCCGACCCAGGTCGGCAAACCGCTGGCGCACCTCCTCGCGCTGATTCAGGAAGTGGCCCTTGTAGAACATCCCCACGCCCTGCCGCTTGGAGCCGATGTCGAGCGACGAGAAGAGCGAGATCACGTCCGACCCGTCGCTGAGCGACTGGAAGTGGCGGTCGAGGTAGTGCCGGGTGCCCGACAGCGCCTCGAAGTGGCCGGCGGTGCAGAGGAGGCGGACGGTGCGGCCGGGCGGGTTGGCCACCAGCAGCCGCGCCAGCTCGAGCAGCGTCGCCACGCCCAGCGCCGACTCCGCGCCCGGTGCCTGCCCGGGCACCACCGACATCGAGTCGTAATAGGCCTCGATCAGCACCGTCTGGTTGGCCAACTGCGGGTCGGTGCCGGGGATGGTGGCCACGATGTTGCGCGCCGGCCGCTGCATCCAGGGCATGTTGCAGCGCAGGCGGACGGTCAGGTCGGGGTTGGACTCGATCAGGGTGAGCAGGTGGTCGGCGTGGCGCCGGGAGATGTAGAAACGCGGCATATCGACGGGGATGGAGGAAAACTTGGCCTCCACCTCGCCGCGCACGGTCTCCTCGGGCTCGATGAAGATCACCGCCTTGGCGCCGAGGAATGGGGCGTTGAACCACTGCGAGCCGCAGTTGAAGTCGACCAGGGTGACGCCGTTCTCGACGTCCTGCCCGTCGTAGTCGGCGAGGCGGCTCTGCCCGGCATAGATCAAGTGGCCTTCGAGGCCGGCGGGCGGGAGCTGGCTGGTGCGCACCAGGTTGGGCCACAGCGGCTGGAGGCGGATGGGCTCGCCCAGGGGTTTCCGGGTGGTCTTGTCGATGACCTCGATGTTGGCGCCGTTGTCCACCGGGACGGTGACGAAGAAGTCCTCGTAATGGACATCCTGGACGCCGAGCCGCTCGAGCTGCTCGCGCACGTAGATGGCGGCCTGGTCGCAGCCGGGGTAGCCGGTGACGCGGGTGCCGAGCTTGACCAACTCCTCGACATACGTGCGGAGGCGCTCTTCGTCGAGGCTGTCGGCGATGTCCGTGAAGCGCGCCCGGTCGGCCGCGGTGACTTTGATCTCCTCGCCCGGGGCGGGGCCGGACCGGAGCAGCGCCAACCCCATCAGCACCGGGGCCAGCCAGCCGAGGCGCGACGAACGCAGCGACACCGTCATGCGGAGACCCTTTCCATGGGCGCGGGGGGCTCGATCCGACCGCCAGACTTTACCACAAAGCAGATCCATCGTCAAACCACGCTACCAGCCCGCTCCAGGAGCGGCTTTGCGGGGGTCCGCGGAGCCCTCATCCGGCGGGTGCCGGGGCGCTGTTCGCCGCCCCGCCGGCTCCTCCTTTCGCCACTTCTGCCATTTCCCTCCGCCGCGTGCCCGTCGCGCGCGCGAGCATTTGACAGCGCCTCGCCGCCGTGACACACTCTGGGTCGATTCGTGTCCGGGGAGGGTTCAACCATGAGTTTCCAGGACCACTACCAGGTGGGGCTCAACGCCGCCCGCGCCAAGGAATGGGACTACGCCGTCGAGGAGCTCGAGCAGGCCATCCTACGGACAGCTCAAACGCTACCTCGAGGCCGAGCACTATCTCTCCATGGCCTGCGAGATGGCTCCCAAGATGGCCCAGGCGCACTACAATCTGGGTCGGACGTTCCAGGCTCGCGACCGGATCGAGGACGCCATCCGGTCCTACGAAAACGCGCTGCGCGCCAATCGCGACTACGCTCCGGCGCGGGCCGCCTTGGAGGCGCTCCACGCCACGCTGTCGCCCGATCTGCGCGACACCGCCGAAGAGGTCCACCCGGGCGAGGATCCGGCGGCGCTTCCGCGTGGCGAGATGGAGGGCCATACGGCCGACTCCAGGAGAACTCGATGACCTATGAGGAGCGCTTCGACGCGGGCGCCGCAGCGTTGCGCGAGGGGCAGGCCGACGCCGCCGTCGAGCACCTCCGTGAGTGCGTGGCGGAGAACCCGCGGGACCAGCGCGCGCAGCTCTACCTCGGCGTGGCCTACGGGCTGACCGGCGCCGAGGAGGATGCCGAGCGGCACCTTCAGGCCGCGCTGCAGCTCGACGTGGGGAACCCGCAGGCGCATTTCAACCTGGCCCGCCTCCGGCACCGGCAGAACCGCCTCGAGGAGGCCGTCGCCGGCTATCAGGAAGTGCTCCGGCTCGATCCGGACCACGCCAAGGCCCGGCAGGAGCTTCAGGCGCTGGGGCGGCTCCCCGCCGACCTGATCGCATCGCGCATGGTGCCCGAGACGCCGGTCGCCTCCGTGCGGTTCGGCGGCGCGCGGGACGTGATGCTGCGCCGCATCGACATCGTCTCCGCCCTGCGCAGCGTCGGCGTGGCGATGTTCATCCCCAGCTTCCTCATCGCCGTGGGGCTGATCATCGGCGGAATCGTGTCGCAGACCGCCGAGGTCGGCATCGCGGGCGCGGTGGTGGCGGTTGTGGGGCTGATTGCACCGCTGGTCGCCGTGCCGCTGATGTCGGCCATCTACAATGTGCTGGCCGGCTGGCTCGGGCCGGTCGGCCTGGACCTCGACCTGGACGCGGAGATGGCCTCGGTCAACCACGTCGACGGTCTCTCGCTGGCCCGCATCGTGGCGACCCTGGCGCTGGTGCGCGTCTTCCTCACGGTGCTCCTCTACGGCGGGATCTTCGCCGTGATCGGCGGCATGGGCGCTTTCTCCGGGACGCGCTTCCCGGCCGCGGGCGCCGTCGCGTTGGTCGTCATCGTGATCGCGCTGATCGTCGGCTCGGCGGTGGCCGTGGGCATCACCTTCGTGCTCACGCTCCTGCAGGCGGCCCTCTACAACCTGGTGGCGCCGGGACTCGGCGGCGTGCGCGCCAAGGTGGACGGACCGTTGCACCAGACGGAGATCAAGCGCCTTGCGGCCTGGTCCACGTCGCTCTCGGTCTATGTGGCGTATCTGCCCGGGACGCTCCTGACCACGGGTTACATGTTCCTCAGCGCGAGCATCTCACCGATGGGCAAGTACGAATACCTGGCGGTCTACTGCCTGCCGGTGGTCATGTTCGTGGGCATGCTGCTGATGGTGCTGTTCTACAACCTCGCGGCGAAGATCTTCGGCGGGCTGCAGGTGACGCTCGAAGAGGACTGAGGCCGGTCCGTTCCGTCCCGTGGTGCGCCGCTCCGCTCGACCCCGCAGACGTGTGTTCAGCCGTCTGCGATTGCGGGTAGAAGCACACTGAGCCGGAGTGATCCGAGCTCGGTGGGGCGAGCAACATGACGTACGAGCAGCGCTTCGACGCCGGGGTGGCGGCGCTCCGCGAACGGCAGCTCCGCGCCGCGATCGAGTTCCTCCAGGGCTGCACCGCCGAGCATCCGGAAGACCCTCGCGCGCATCTTCACCTGGGCCGCGCCCTCGAGATGGCCGGGCTCGACAGCGACGCCGAAGCCGCGTTCACCCGGGCGGCGGAGCTCGACCCGCGCAACCCGGACGTGCACGGTCACCTCGGCCGGGTGTGGTGGCGGCAGGGACGACTGGCCTCGGCGAAGGCGGCGTTCGAGCGGGCCCTGGCGGTGAACCCGCAACATGCGGCGGCTCGGGAGGACTTGGTCGAGCTGCGCTTTCGGCCCGGAAGCCCGCCCATCGCCGCGGTTGCCAGAGTGCCCGCGCCGGACGCCGCGCGACGGGTGAAGGTGGTCGGCGTGACGGCGGAATCGGCGCTGCGCACGGTGGGTCTCGCCTTGCTGTTCACCGGCATGCTGGTGGGCTGCGGGATCGCCGCCGCCACCGGCGACCCGAACGACCTCATTCTGTACGCCTTCGCCCTGCCGTTCACGTTCACTTGGTTGCCGTGGCTGCTCGCCAGGCTGCACGACGCCCGGGCCGGGCGTCAGGGGAGTGCTCGCCTGCTGATTACCCCACGGGGAGACAGCGCCGGCGTGGTCCTACTGCACGGTGCCACGACGGCGAGCAGCGTGGGGCTGCTGGCCGCGTTGGGCGCCATGGTGACGGCGATCACGTTCACCGGCCTCAGCCAGTTGGCCGACCCCTTCGTCGACGACAAGCTGCGGCAGTGGGGTCTGGCGGTCGGGGTGGCGGTGCCTGCCTGCTGCCTGTTCGGCGCCGCTGTGTTCGTCACCGTCTGGTGGCAGGTTGCCAGGTACAACCGGTGCGCCCTGCGCCTCGGTCGGGTCCGCGCGGCGCTGCACGATGCCGGCACGCGCATCCAGGTCTCCCGCCTGCCGATGCCCACCATGCTGGCTGCAGGCTACCTTCCCTTGTTGGCGGTGCACCTTGCGGTGTGGACGGCCGCCAGGCCACTCTGCTACCCGGATCCCTACGACCGGCCCGGGTGGATCGGCAGCTCGGTTGCGGTGGCGGCTGTGGTACTCTTCGCTCAAGTCGGCCTGGTCGGCTCGTTCAACCTGTTCGCCCGCCGCTTCGGCGGGCTGGAGCTGACCATCAAGGAGGCCTGAGCCCATGCAGGATCTCGTGCAGGAGGTGCTGGACGCCGCCACGCGCGCCGGCGCCGGGTATGCCGACGTTCCGCGCCATGCGCATCGCCCGCGAGCGGCTTGGCGCCAAGCACCGCCGGGTCGCCTACGCCGATTGCAGCGAGGACTGCGGCGTCGCCGTGCGGGTGCTCGCCGATGGCGCCTGGGGCTTCGCCGCCGGCGGGCGGCTCGACCGCGATTCGCTCGGCGCCACGGCCAGGCTCGCCGTGGCGAACGCGCGCGCCGCCGGCCGGCTCCGCCGGGCGCCGGTCGAGCCCGTCCCGGAGCCGGTGCACCGCGACCGCTGGGAGACCCCGCTCGAGCGAGACCCGTTCGCCGTGCCACTGGCCGAGAAGCTCGACCTCCTCGTCGGTGTCAGCGCCGCGCTGGAGGACGTGGACGGCGTGGCGGTGGGCGAATCGGACATGGCCTTCACCACCGAACAGCAGTGGTACGGCGACACCAACGGCTCGGACATCGAGCAGACCATCCACTTCGCCGCCGCCGGCTGCATCGCCACCTCGCGCGGGCCGGGCGGGATCCAGAAGCGGTCGTACCCCAACTCGTGGAGCCAGGTGATCACCGGCGGCTACGAGCTGGTGGATGAGCTGGACTTGCTGGCTCACGCCGGCGACACCGCTCGCGAGTGCGTCGCGCTCCAGACCGCCGACAAGTGCCCCAGCGGCGAGTTCGACCTGATCCTGGATCCCAAGCAGCTCACGCTGCAGATCCACGAGAGCGTGGGCCACCCGCTGGAGCTCGACCGCGTGCTGGGGATCGAGGCCAACTTCGCCGGCACCAGCTTCGCCACGCCCGACCTGCTGGGCACCCTGCAGTACGGCAGCCCGCTGGTGAACCTGATCGCCGACGCCACCCTCCCGCGCGGCGTGGCGACCTTCGGCTACGACGACGAGGGCGTGGCCGCGCAGAAGTGGATGCTGGTGGAGGACGGGATCCTGCGGAGCTACCTGACCAGCCGCGAGTTCGCCCCGGCCATCGGGGAGACACGGAGCCGCGGCGCGATGCGCGCGCAGGGCTGGGCGCACGTGCCGATCGTCCGGATGGTCAACATCAGTCTGCTCCCCGGGCGCGAGCCGCTCACGCTGGAAGAGCTGATCGCCGACACCAAGCACGGCCTCTACATGACCACCAACCGGAGCTGGAGCATCGACCAGCGGCGGGTGAACTTCCAGTTCGGCTGCGAGGCGGCCTGGGAGATCCGCGATGGGAAGCTCGGCCGGTTGCTGCGCGACCCGAACTACCAGGGCATCACCACCGAGTTCTGGGGCAGTTGCGACGCGATCTGCGACGAGCGCGAGTGGCAGGCGTGGGGGATCAACAACTGCGGCAAGGGCGAGCCGATGCAGGTGGCGCAGATGTCCCACGGCTCGAGCCCGGCGCGCTTCCGCGGGGTCAGATGCGGGGTGACGTAGAACCACCTCCGGCCCCCTCTCCCCCCGGGAGAGGGATGGGGTGAGGGCACGCTGGGGGCCGCCGAAACCACCCTCACCCCCGCCCTCTCCCGAGGGGAGAGGGGGCCAGATCAGAACCCGAGCAGCCTCGCCGCCGACCCGCCGAGCACCATCGCCTCGTCCGCCGGCGGCAGCCCGAGCCCGCGGATCTGCTCGACGGCGCTGCGCGCGAAGCCGTTGAGATTCGGGTCCGTGTGCGGCCCGTCGGTGCCGAACAACACCCGCTCGGCGCCCACTCGCGCCACGGCGTCGACAATGCGCTCCGGCAGCACCACCCCGCTCACATCCAGGTAGACCCGCGGATGTTGTTCGGCGCTCCGGACGAACGACTCGATCAGCGCTTCGTCGCGGGCCAGGTAGCGGCCTAGGTGCGCCGCCAGGATCACCGCCTCGGGGCAGCGCGCCGCGAGCCTGCCGAGCACGTCGGCCCGGCCGGCGAAGTCGGTCAGGATCGGCACGCCCGTGTCCGCAGCGAGGGCACACAACGCCGCGAAGTCGTCGTCGCTCGGCACCGCCACGCCGAGGTGGAGCTTGATCCCGCGGAAGCCGTCGCGCTCGATCGCGGCGCGCAACTCGCGGCGATTCGCGTCCGTGTGCGCGGGGTCCGCGTAGGCGTAGGGGATCAGCCGTGCGGGGAACTGCTGGACGGCCGCGATGGCCCGGGCGATCGAGTCGACCGTGGTAGTGGACATGGCGAAGACCACCGAGCGGTCGATGCCCACCGCGTCCATCACGCCGACGATCTGCTCCGCGGTGTACTCGGTCTTGGCGGCGTCGCCGTGTTTGAGGTGGACGTGGCTGTCGAGGATCATGGCCGGCTCGTCAGGGCTGCTGCTGCCGCCGGTTCCAGTCCTGGTCCCAAAGATTGAAGAAGCGGTCCTCGAAGGGATGCTCGCGGACCAGGTCATCGTTCAGCGTGACGCCCAGGCCGGGACTGGTGGGGAGCGTGAAGCAGCCGTCGGCCGGGTCCACCTCGGGCAGGCCGGTGGCGGTCTGCTTGACCCACTCGTCCACGAAGTCGTTGAAGTACTCCTGGACCTTGAAGTTGGGGATCACGGCGTCGAGGTGCAGCGCCGCGGCGGTGGAGACGGGTCCGCCCACGTTGTGCGGCGCCACCATCATGTAGCAGACTTCGGCCATGGCGGCGATCTTGCGGCCCTCCAGGATGCCGCACGAGTTGCTCAGGTCGGGCTGGATGATGTCGCAAGCCTCCAGCTCGAACAGCTCGCGGAAGCACCACTTGTTCTCGAGCCGCTCGCCGGTGGCGATGGGGATGCGGATCCCGTCGGCGGCCTTTTTGAGCGCCTTGAGGTTGTCCGGCGGCACGGGCTCCTCCACCCAGCAGGGCTCGAAGGGCTCGAGCTCGCGGGCCACGGCGATGGCCTGCGCCGGGCTGAAGCGGCCGTGCATCTCGACCATGATGTCCACGTCCGGCCCCACGGCGTCGCGCACGGCGGCGACGATGTCGAGGCTGAGGATTCGCTCGGCGCGCTCCATCTCGTACCACCCGGCGCCGAAGGGATCGAGCTTGAGCCCGCGGTAGCCACGGGCCACCACCTTCCGCGCGGCGGTGTGGAAGTCCTCGGGCTTGCGCTCGACGGTGTACCAGCCGTTGGCGTAGGCCTTGATGCGCTCGCGCAGCTCGCCGCCGAGGAGCCGGTAGACGGGCTGCCCGCAGGCCTTGCCGATGATGTCCCAGCAGGCCATCTCCACGGTGCCGATGGCGCAGCCCACTACCACGCCGGCGCGGACGAAGTCGTCGCGGAACATGCGCTGGACCAGGTCCTCGGTGCGGAACGGGTCCGAGCCGAGGATGTGGCGGTGTTTGGCGCTCTCGAGGTAGGCCAACAGGTCGGCGGTGCGGTTGGGCAGGCGACACTCCCCGTAACCGGTGAGACCCTCGTCGGTGTCCACGCGAACGAACGTCAGGTCGCGCCAGGCGGTGCTCATGGGCAGGGCGGTGACGGCAGTGATCCTCACAGCGGTTCTCACATTCTCGGCGCCGCCCGATGGTGCCGCCCTGCCGCGACCACGTCAAGTCCCTCGGCCGTGAACGGTGAACGGTGAACGGTGAACGGTGAGCGGTGCGGCCGGCCGGGTCCTACGGCTCACCGCTCACCGTTCACCGTTCACCGCTCACGTCCGCCGCGCGTTGACGCCCGGATGGCGGAATGCTATGCTGCGACGCAGGCCGAGCCTGAGGAGCGAGCCGCCGCATGCAGGAGCTGGGGCACAGCGATCTCGACGTCACGCTGCAGACCCTCAACTACGCCACCCGCCTGCTCGCGAGCGAGCTGGACCGCGAACGGCTGGTGGAGCGCGCGCTCGACACCCTCTGCGACTTCGGCCGCGCCCGGCGCGCCGCGCTGCTCACCCTCGACGAGGACCGTCACACGCTGGAAGTGGCCGGCGAGCTCAGCCACGCGGGGATGGTGGACCCGGCGCACGAGATCCAGGTCGCCGGCTCGCCGTTCGAGCCGCTGATCGCCGAGCGTCTGCCGGCGGCCTACCCCGGTCTGCCCGGCTCATCACTCCCCCTGCCGGCTCCCGCCCGCGACGGCGCCACCTACACCTGCCTCTGCCTACCGCTGGTGGGCGCGCAGAACCAGGTGATCGGCGTGGCGACTCTGGAGCGCCCGCCCGACCAGCCGCTGGGCGACTCCGAGCAGCAGGTGCTCAACGTGGTGGTGACGCTGATCGCCGTGGCCCTCGAAAACGCGCGCCTGTTCAACCTCGCCACGGTGGACGGCCTGACCGGGCTCTACGTCCGCCGCTATTTCGAGATCCGGATCGCGGAGGAGATCGCGCGGATCCGACGGCACGGCGGCTGCCTGGCACTGCTGATGACCGACATCGACCACTTCAAGGGCTTCAACGACACCTACGGCCACCAGACCGGTGACTACGTGCTCCGCGAGCTGGCGACGCTGCTCCGCGGCATGGTCCGCACCGGCCACGACATCGCCTGCCGTTACGGCGGCGAGGAGTTCGTCACGGTTTTCCCCATGACCACCTTGACCGGCGCGCACGAGGTGGCGGAGCGGATCCGGGTGCGGTGTGAGGAGAAGCGCCTCGAGTTTCAGGGCCAGACGCTCCAGCTCACGGTCAGCGGCGGGGTGGCGGCCCTCTCCGAGGAAGAGATGCTCACCGCCGAGGAGCTGGTGGGGCGCGCCGACGCCATGCTCTATGAGGCCAAGGAGTCGGGCCGCAACCGCGTGGTCGTGTGGCCCGGCGGCTGATCCGTCCGGGAGGCGGAGCGATGCGCTCGGCCGCGACGCTCGGCTTGGCTGTCGTCCTCTGCGCCGCCGCGGCTCGGGCGCGGCCGGTGGCGCTGGTGCTCGCCGCCGACGACGCCGCCCGGAAGTCGCTCGTTCCGCTGCTCGGCTCCCTCCACGACGACGGCGGGATCGCCACCGACGACGTCCTCTTCCCGCGCGATCCCGGCGACGTGGTCGACCACGCCCTGCCCCGCATCACCCGCAACGACACCCTCACCGTGATCCTCGCCGGGCGCCTCGGACGCGACGATGCGGGTGAGCCCGCGCTCCTCGCCGAGCAGGGCGCCGTGCCCCTGACCCTCCTCTTCGCAAGGCTGGCGGTGATCGACGCGGCAAGCTGCGCCGTGCTCGTTGCGCCGCCCTACTCGCCCGGCCCGCGGCTCTTCGACCTGCTCGAGCTGTGGCCGCGGACGCGCCTCCCGGTCGCCATCCTCGAGAGCCGCCACGCGCGCTTTCTGGCCATGCTCAGTCAGGGCCTCGACACGCTGCGGGCTGACACCGACGCCGACGGCCTGGTCAGCGCCGCGGAGCTCGGGGCGTTCGTCCAGGGGCGTCTGGGACCCGACTCCGCGCGGCTCAGCGCCAGGCCCGGCGAGGCCGCCGGCAGCCCCGTGGCCGGGCTCGGCGGTCCCGACGTCACTCCGCCGCTGCTCCTCGTCACCATCCCCCGCCTCCGCGACGATGCGCCTGTCACACTCGAGCAGGCCGCCGCGCTACGCATCCGCGGCATCGTCGCCGACGACCGGAAGGTGGTCGGGGTGGTGGTCAACAACCGGCCCGCGGCGCTCACCCCGGCCGACGACCCCGCGCTCGAGGACTTGGGCTATCCCGAGCGGACGCACTGGTTCGAGGCCGCGGTGCCGCTTGCCCAGACCGGCTTCACCGAGGTGGACCTGACCGCCACCGACGCCGCGGGCAACCGCACGCAGCAGGCCTTCATGGTCCTGGTGACGGGCCCCGGCGAGGAAGTCGCGCCGCCCGAAGCGGCCACCGGCACGCCCGACAGCATCGACAGCATCACCCCACTGTGGTCGCAGACCGAGGACTGGCGATTCGGCTTCCGGCTGGTGGTCGCGGCCACGGTGCACGGCCGGCGCGGGCACCCCTGCCGCGCGCAGGTGCAGTTTCGCTTCCGGGGCGGCGCGCCGCTCAAGGACTACAACGGCGAGTTCACCGACGGCGGCGGCCACGTGGCCGCCCGGGCCGAATTCACGCCGCTCTACGAGCATTCGGCGGTGCAGGACATCCGCGTCTTCATGCCGCAGCGCGAGCTGCACCTGACGCCGGGGCAGACTCACCACCTGGAGATGCGGGTCAGTCTGGTGGACACCACCTCACAGCCGCCCGAGGTGCTGGCCACC
>JACPDV010000454.1 GCA_016183835.1 Armatimonadota bacterium | reverse complement strand
TTCAGCGTCGTGCCCTCGTAGGGCGTGCGGATCGAGGAGGCCTGGTGGTCGTATCACCCCGACCGCTTCCGCGAAGAGGTGGCCCTCGCCCGCATCGTTCATGCCAACTGCATCCGGCTCTGGATCGCGTTCACCGCCTGGATGGCTGATCCCGCCGGGGTGGAGGACTCCTTCTTCGACACGGTCGCCGCCCTCGACGAGCACGGCATGAAGACCATGCCATGTCTGTTCAACCGCTGGCACGACCACACCTTCGACTACGGCGGGCAGTACACCGAGGACCTCTATCGCGGCTGGGGGCCGAAGCTCGACTACGTGAAGGCGCTGGTGACGCCGCTGGCCAACGACCCTCGCGTGCTGGTCTGGGACCTCTGCAACGAGCCGCAGGCGGCCAACCTGGAGGCCGACTGGGCCAAGCGCGAGTACGACTTCTTCCGCCAGGTGGCCGACACGGTGCGGTCCAGCGGGGCGCAGCAACCCATCACCATCGGCACCATGGTGGGCACCAACATCGACACGTTCGCGCCGCTGGTGGACGTGCTCTGCGCGCATCCCTACAGCCACACGGCGGCGGAGCTGCAGGCCCAGATCGCGGGCTTCCAGGCGCAGGCCAAAGCGCACGGGAAGGTGCTGCTGGTCAACGAGTGCATTCCCGGTTGCCTGGACGACCAGCGACGTGCCGACCTGGCGCGGACCTACACCACGCTCTTGTCGCAGGGCGGGCTGGGCTGGATGGGCTGGGCGCTGCGGGAGGGCAAGGCGGTCTCGACGAGGCGCGACCGGTACGACGGGAACGGGCTGGACGGGCAGGGGTTTCACCCGTTCTTCACGCGGGAGGGCAAGCTGCGCGGCGGGCTGGAGTTCCTCACGGAGGCGCCGGCGATCAAGGCGCCGTGGGAGGCGTAGCTGGCTTCCGCGCCCGCACAATCCACGCCTGCGGCACGCACTGCTCGTCGGCGAACTCCGGCATCGCCGCCACCAGCTCGTCCGGCGCGCGCGGCTCCTCCGAGCGTTCCAGCCGGAGGCCGGCGCGGATCAGCGCGTTCAGCCAGTCGCTCAGCGTGTAGTGGATGAGCACCCCCCGCATCGGCACCAAGTTGGCTCGGAGCTCGGCCGGCGCGGCGCCAAAGGTCCACTCGTGAATCCCGTAGAAGCCGGTCTGGAAGTAGTCGCCCAGCTCGACCGCGTAGAGCCGGCCGTTCTCATCGCGCAGCTTTCTGCGGTGAGGCACATTGTTGGTGCAGGGGTGGCAGATGCTGAACTGCAGGAACCCGCCCGTCCGGAGCACCCGTGCCGCCTCGTGCAGTGCCGGCCCGTATTGCGGCACGCTGTCGAGCACCATCAAAGAGGTGGCGAAGTCGAAGGACTGGTCGGCAAACGGCAGCTCCGCGGTACTGCCGACCACCCAGTCGATGCCCGAGCCAACACTGTCGCGCGCATGAGCGATCTGGCGCGGCGCGATGTCCATCCCGGTCATCCGCGCTCCCCGCCGGGCCAGGTCGCGCGTCCGCCCGCCCTCGCCGCAGCCGATGTCGAGGCCCCGCAGGCCGGCCACGTCGGGCAGCATCGCCAGGAACGTCGGCGTGTTGAGGCAGAGGCCGCAGGTGTCGTAGCCTGCGCGCGACAGCGAGCTCCAGGTGTCGCTGCTCTCGTTCCACAGCCGGCCGACTTCGAGATGGTCCATCAGCGTCTCGCCTTCCGGGCCAGCAGGTGCAGGAAGTAGCCCACCACCTGCGTGTCCTGCACGTCCGGGCAGGCAGCCACGGTAGCGTCGTCGGCGACCGGCTCGCCGACCTGTTCCACCTCGAACCCGGCATCCACCACGGCGTTGAGCCAGTCGCTCAGCGTGTGGTCGAAGCGCGGCACGGTGAACGGCTCGACCCCCTCGCGCGCCTCGGGCGGCGCGGCGCCGAAGGTCCAGCGGTCCACGCGCGGCCCGCCGGCGCCGAAGTAGTCGCCGATCTGGACGGCGATCGTCCGTCCCGCCTCGTCCCGGACGTTGCGACGGAAGGGCGTGTCGAAGCACGGGTGGGTGATCGAGAACTGCAGGAACCCGCCCGGCCGCAGCACGCGGTGCGCCTCCCGCAGCGCCTGCTCGTTCTCCGGGATGTCCATCAGGCTCATGAAGGCCGTGCAGAAGTGGAACGCGCCGTCACGGAAGGGCAGCTCCACCGCGCTGCCGAGCAGGTAGCGAATGCCCAGCGGCTCGTCGCGCTCGGCCTGGCGGGCGTGCAGGATGAAGCGGCGGGAGATGTCCAGCGCGCACATCCGCGCGCCCCGCGCGGCGAGTTGACGGGTGTTGGTGCCCTCACCGCAGCCGATGTCGAGGCCCTGGAGGCCGGCCACGCCGGGCAGCATGGCCAGAAACGCCGGCGTGTTGAGCCGGTCGCGGTAGACGTCGTACCCGGCGCGCGACAGCCGGGTCCACGCGTCGGCGTTGCCGTCCCAGTAGCGGCCGACATCCAAGTGATCCATCGGGGTCAGGCGGGTTTGGGCGCGACGGTCAGTTCGCCACTCGCCACCATCTCGGCCAGCGGATTGCCGACCGCGGGATCGAGCGGGAAGTCGACCCGCCCGCGCCGCCGGCTCGACTCGTAGGCGCCGAAGATGAGCTCCGTGGCGACCAGTGCGTTGCTCGAATCGAGCATGCACTTACGGCCGGTCCGGAGGCAGTCCACCACGTCGGCGATCGCGCGCTCGATGAAGTCCGGCCCGTGGATCCCGTGGCCGTCGGTGTCGGGGTAGCGCCAGTCGCTGTCGCCGAGCTTGAGGTAGCGGACGGCGTCCTTCGGCCCGTGGCCGAAGCCGACGTCGACGATCCCTTGGTCGAAGACCAGCCGGTTGATCACGCCCAGCGGCTTCCCGCCGCCCGGCGCGCCGCTGTAAACGAAGCCGAAGACGCCGTTGGCGTACTCGAAGATCATCACCTGCTGGTTCTCGCAGTGGGCGCCGAAGACCAGGTTCTCGGTGCGGTAGTCGACCTGCGCGAGGACCCACTTGGCTGGCACGCCGTCGCCGAGGAAGAAGCTGAG
>JACPDV010000451.1 GCA_016183835.1 Armatimonadota bacterium | reverse complement strand
ACACGGACATCGGCCAGCCGCCTTGCCCGGTGATCAACTGCACCGCCAGCATGTACAGCTCATCCACATCCGGCCGCTCCTCGCGGTCGACCTTGATGCTGACGAAGCCGCGGTTGAGCACGGCGGCGACGGCCTCGTTTTCGAAGCTCTCGCTCTCCATGACATGGCACCAGTAGCACGTGGCATAGCCGACCGAGAGGAAGATGGGCTTGTTCTCCCGCCGCGCCTTGTCGAACGCCTCGTCGCCCCACGGGTACCAGTCCACCGGGTTGTGGGCGTGCATCAGGAGGTAGGGCGAGGTCTCGTGGATCAGGTGGTTGGTGTGGGCGGGCAAGGCGGTCTCCTGCCGCTCAGGGCTGCGCCACGCGGCCCAGACCACACAGGACGCGGCCAGGCTGACGAGTGCGGCCGCGAGCTGAGTCCGGCGGCGCCGGTGGCTGCGGTCGGGCCGGGTAGCACCGGGGGTGCTAGTGCTCATGATAGTCGCAGTATGGGGCGGCGGTGGGTCAGCGTGGACACGATGGCGTCGACCTCGTGGTGCTGGCACGAGTGATCGAGCCCCGTGTCGTCGCCGGCGACTCGGGCCCAACCGCCCGGTTCCGAGTGGACCATCGGCAGGGAGGTCGTAATGCGCGTCGCGTGCTCGTGCCACACACTGACACCGAGGCGACCGGCTCCGCCGGCCTGCGGTCGTGAGGGCTGTCGAGGGTCCGACACGAACAAGGAGGAGCGGACATGACGACGTGGAGAAGGGCGGTCCTGCCAATGGCCGGGATCGCGTTGGTGGTGGTCATCGGCTGCAGCAAGACCCCTAGCCCGAGCCCCAGCGACATCCCGGCGCCAACTGCGGCTCCGGCGCCAACCGCGGCCCCGGCGCCAACCGCCACGCCACCACAGGCGGCCGCCGCGGCGCCCGTGTCTGAGGCGTCCATCAAGATCTGCCCCAAGTGCGGACAGATCCTGGGTTCCGACAAGTGCTGCAAGCCCGACCAGCCGAAGTGCGACAAGTGCGGCCTGGTGAAGGGCTCACCCGGCTGCTGCCAGTTGCCCAAAGGCACCAAGGACCCGGTTGAGATCTGCCCCAAGTGCGGACAGATCCTGGGTTCCGACAAGTGCTGCAAGCCTGACCAGCCGAAGTGCGACAAGTGCGGCCTGGTGAAGGGCTCGCCCGGCTGCTGCAAGATCACCCCGGCCGCCAAGTAGCGCCAGTCGCGAACACCGGAGGCCACCCAGCCTGCGCGGCAGGGCGGTGTGCGACGCCGCCCTGACCGCCACTATGGTCGCCGCGGCCTCGGCCGCCGGGGATGGAGCCTACGGCAGCTCCCACACCTCACTCAGCCCCGCATAGCCGTCCATCGCCGCGATGCCGTCGGCCAGCACCAGCCAGGTGAGCGACTCCTTGCTCTCGCCGGGCTCCAGCTCGAGCCACCCGCTGCTCGTCAGGAGCGCTCCGTCGCGGCCCATGTCGTCGGCGGCGGCCTGGTAGCGCGGATGGGCCGGCACCACCGCCAGCAGCGCGCCGTGTTCGGGCGACTCCGCCGCCGCCCAGCGGCGATTCGTCCACTCCACGCTGTAGTCGCTCCGGCGGTGCGACTGGAGCGCGGGCTCGCATTCGGTGCTCGGACGACTGCGGCCGTAGCGCGGCCGATCCACCGGCGCCCAGACCACGTTGTCGGCCACGGTGCCGCCCGCCTGCGGCCACACTGCCAGCCCGCCCGAGGCGCCACGCACGCCCGTCGAGCGGTTCACCAGCCGGTGCACCAAGGCCACCAGGTTGCTCCCGGCGGTGGTCAGATACTCGGCCTCGACGCGCAGCCAGGCGTGGTCCTTGTGGGCCACGTCGCACCAGGTTTGCACGCCGGTCCAGCGGATCCCGCGCGCACCGACCCGCTCCACGGGCTCGCCGGCGAAGGTCTGCCGCGCGAACCAGTCGTTGCCGGGCCAGTAGACATACGCGTGGACCCCGCCGTACCACGGGTTCAGCCAGGCGTGCGCGCACGGCTCGGGCCAGGGGCTGAGCAGTTGCTCGGCGCCGTGCCACCACAGCGACGTCACCGCCCCGTGGAACGCCTGCGCCACCTGAAAGCACAGCCGGCCGTTGTCCACCTCGAGCCGGCCGTCGTCGAGGTCGCGCGTCGCCACCTCGGCTGTGGCATCGCCGAGCACGAACGCGGGCAGCGCGATGGTGTACGTCTGCGCGTCGTCCTCGATCCGCACGGTGAGCCGCTCGGCCCGCGGCGTAGGGTCGGTGTTCGACACGCTGAGCGGCAGGTCGAGCGGCGACTCGCGCCACACGTCGCTCAGCTCGCCCTCGGCCGGCGTGACCGTCAGGCCGCCCTCGACCCGCCACGTGCCGGTGAGCCGCTTGGCTCGACGGTGGCGCACCTGAAGCGTGGCTTCCGCCTCGGGACCGGTCAGGATCACCGGCACCGGGTCCAGCCGCACGTCGAGCACCGGTCGCACATCGGGGCGATGCTCCTCCTTCACGTCGCTGGGCCGACAGAGCCAGATCCACTGCTGCCGCACCAGCTCCCAGTCGCCGCGCCCGGCCACCAGCCACACCGGCGGCAGGTCGAGCGTGGCGCGCGGCGCCACCTCGGGCACGTCCAGCTCGAGCCCCAGGTGCCCGCGCTCGGCGCACTCGGTGAAGACCAGCCCGGTCACCAACCCGTCCTCCTCCATCGCCACCCACGTCTCAGCGTAGGCCTCCGGCTGCTTGGGCACGTCGTCGCCGGCCGGGTAGCCGCCCCAGCCCCGCTGCACCTCGTGGAGCAGGCCGTCGGCCAGGGGCAGCGTGATGGCGCCGTCGAGCTGGCTCCAGCCGCCCAACGCCACGCGGCCGGTGAAGGCGGCGTCGCCGGTGTTGAGCACCCGGTGCTCCAGCTTCAGCAGTGGCCCGGCGCCCACGGTGAGCGACTGCTCCAGGACGATCTCCGGGTCCTGGTCGTGCGGGATGGCGAGGGTCAGCCTGACCGTGCCGTCGTGCTGCTCAAGGTGGTGCGCGTAGAGCGGCGGGACCGTGGCCCAGCGGCTGAACGGCGGCCCCAGCTTGCTGGCGCGGAGTTGCGCCACCTGCCGCCCGCTGGCCCGCTCGGTGATGCTCGCGTTGCCGCCGCGGAGGCCCATCCAGACGTAGAGGTGCGGCGCCTCGACGACGACCGCCTCGTCCTCCGCGCTCTCCCAGGCGTAGACCCGGTCGAGCGGCATGGCTCGGAAGGTGACGGGGAAGCGCTTCGTCCGCAGCTCGCCGCCGCCGGGGAGCAACCCCGGATTGATCTCCGCCGGGCAGATGGCCTGTGCGGTGATCTCGCTGGCGCCCAGCGGGTCGGTGACCATGTGCGTCTTAGCGCAGGTCCACGACCTGGCTGCGGCGGTGAAGGGGAGAGTCAGGGTGTCGAAGCGCAGGTCGGGATGCGGCGCCAGACGCACCTCGCCGGTCACCTCGCGGTCCAGCCGGTTACGCAGGTTGACCTTGACTTCCTGCCGCTTGCCCGGCACCGGCCCGAGGCCGCTCAGCCAGACGTCGAGCGGCTGCACCGGCGGGGTGGCGGTGCCGAGCGGGAGCGCGATCCCGTCCACCACCAAAGTGCTCCGGATCTGCGGCGCCGGGAGGCCCCACGGCCGCTTGGGCAGGTCCGGGGTGATGGTGAAGCTCTCCTCGATCACCTCCTCGCCGGCGACCTCGAAGCTGCGCACGGTCCGCAGGCCGATGCCCTCGTCGGACTCAGCGAGGAGGGTGACCTGGAGCGGCGCGCCGCCGCGCTTGTTGATCAGCCGCCAGCGCACGGTGTGCGGCAGGCCGCAGACGATCTCTTCGGCGCCCACCAGGCACGAGGCGAACAGCTCGTCGGTCTCCACGGCGCACGGCGCCGCGGCATGGCGGTCGATCCACAGCGTGAAGGTCTCGCCGTCGGCGGCGAAGCAGTAGGGATAGACCTTCGTGCCCTCCCATTCCACGTCGTCCGGCGCCACGGCCAGGTCGCGCTGGAAACAGTCGTACCACAGGTGCCGCTCAAAGAACCGCCGGGCGAGCGGATACTGCAGCGCGGCAGGGATGAAGTTGCGCATGTGCACGCTCGTGTCGGGCTCCCAGAAGAAGCCGGTCTTCTTGTAGAGCGGCACGGCCTTGAGGTTGCCGGCCCAGGTGCCGAGCTCGAGCTGCTGTTTGCCAAGCGCGGTGGTGCGGTCGAGGATGGCGAGGATCAGGGCCTTGCCGAGCCCCTGGCCATGGTGGTCGGGCCGCACGTTGAGCAGGCCCAGGTAGGCGGCGTCGTCCCGGCCGCGCTGGGGGATCAGGTCGCCGTAGCCCAGGATCTGGTCGTCAGCCTCGACGACGTAGATGGCCAGGGCATCGGACTTCCGCAGGCGGTCGGCCATCCGTTCGGGGGTGGAGGGCACGCCGCCGCTCCAGCCGCCGGGCCAACCGGCGTCGGAGGCGTTCCACATGTCTGCCAGCCGCTCGGCGTCACGCACGTCATCGCGACGAATCTCACGCACCACGAAGTCCATGGCAGAGTACCTCAGAGGGTTACGGCAGGGGCGGCGGGCGAGCGACGCCGCGGATGATCACCCAACGGGAGGGCCGATGCCGGGGTTCCCGCGAAGATCGATTTCCCCGCATCCCGGCGGTTGAAACCGCGGCAACCATGCGAAGTCCGCCTGCGCGGACTCCGGATCTGGAACCCACGCAGGTGGGTTTGGTATGGTAGCCGCGGCTTCAGCCGCCGGGCTATGCCGGGAGGATCCCGCGCCCGCCGCCGAACAACCCGCCGCGGAGGACTTCCCCCATGCCCGACGCCTTCCGGGCCGGCGCGGCCCAGACCTGCATCACCCCCAACCTCGGCTGCCACCTCGAAGGCAACTGGACTGACCGCCTCGCCGACCACATCCACGACGACCTGTACGCCAAGGCCTTCGTCCTCGACAACGGCGCCACCCGGCTCGGGATCGTGGTCGCCGACCTGATTATGGTCAGCCGCGAGATGGCCGATGAAACCAAGCGGCTCGTCACCGAGACCGTCGGCATCCCCGCCGACCATCTCCTCGTCACCGCGACCCATACCCACTACGGCCCGTCGATCTTCGGCGCACTGGGCACCCCGGCCGAGACCGAGTACTGTCGGGCCGTGCCGCGCAGGCTGGCCGACGCGCTGATCCTGGCCGAGCGGCGGCTCCAGCCGGCGCAGCTTGGGTGGGCCTTTGGCGCGTGCCCCACCGAGGTGCGCAACCGCCGCTGGCGGATGAAGGACGGCTCTGTCCACACCAATCCCGGCTACCAGCATCCGGACCTGGTCGAGCCCGTCGGGCCTACGGACCCCACGCTCCCGGTGATGATCCTGCGCACCCCCGAGCGCCGTCCCATCGGCGTGCTGGCCAACCTCGGGCTCCACTACGTCGGGTCGGGCAACACGGACATCTCGAGCGACTACTTCGGCGAGTTTGGCCGCGCGCTGCAGCGCTGCGCCGGCGCCGAGTTCGTCTGCGCCATGACCAACGGCTGCTTCGGCGACATCAACAACGTGGACTTCAGCCGCCCGCCGCCGGTGAGCCCGCATCCCTACCACCGCCTCGAACGGGTCGCCAACGTCTGCGCCGGCGAGGCGTGGAAGACCTGGAACACGCTCTGGGAAGAGGACTACTCCGCCTCGCCCGCCCTCGGCGCCGCGCTCCGGGAGCTGGACATCGTCCCGCGCCGGCCCACGCCCGAGCAGCTCGCCACGGCCGAGGAGTACCTCGCGGAGCACACGGTCGAGGACGACCTGATGACCTGGATGTACCAACACGAGTACGTGCTGATGGCCGACTCACCCGCGGTGGTGCGTCTGCCGCTGCAGGCGCTGCGGATCGGCGACGTGGGTCTCGTCGGCTTGCCCGGCGCCGTGGAGCTGCTGAGGAGCCTGGCATGAGCGAGCTCAAAGCCGGCGCCGCGCGGATCGACATCACCCCGCCGTTGGGCGCGCACCTGCAGGGCTACCTCACCGACCGGGTGAGCGACAACATCCACGACCCGCTGCAGGCCAAGGCGCTGGTGCTCGACAACGGGGCGGCGCGGGTCGCCCTCGTCGTCTGCGACCTGATCGCCCTGATCGGGCCGGTGGTGGAGCGGGCAAGGTCACTGATCGCCGCGGAGTGCGGCATCGCGGCGGAGCAGGTGATGGTCAGCGCCACGCACACCCACTACGGGCCGGCGACGATGGACATCGCCCTCGTCCCGCAGGAGACGGCCTACCTCAATGAGCTGCCGCGCAAGATCGCCGACGCGGTGATGCTCGCGGTGCACCGGCTCCAGCCCGCCCGGGTCGGCTTCGCGGCCGGGAGCTGCCCCACCGAGGTGCACAACCGGAGGCATCACCTGCGCGACGGCACGGTGAAGATGAACCCGCCCCCCGGCAGCCCCGACATCGTCGAGCCGGCCGGGCCGACCGACCCGACGCTCTCGGTCCTGGTGGCGCGCACGCCCGAGCGGCGGCCCATCGGTGTGCTGGCCAACCTGGCGCTGCACTATGTGGGGTCCCGAGCGCTGGACATCTCGGCCGACTACTTCGGCGCCTTCGACCGCGCGCTGCAGCGCTGCGCCGGCGAGCCGCTCGTGGCGATCATGAGCAACGGCTGCGCGGGCGACATCAACAACATCGACTTCAGCCGCCCGCGCGGGCCGCGGCCGAGCGAGTACTTCGAGGCCCAGCGCGTGGCCAACGTGGTGGCCGGCGAGGCGTGGAAGGCGTGGAACACGCTGTGGGAGGAAGACTTCCACGCGGACGTGGCGCTCGGCGGGCGGATCGAGAAGGTGCTGGTGAAGCCGCGCCGGCCCACTCCCGAGCAGGTGGCGGCGGGGCGCGATTACGTGGCGGCGCACCAGTTCGAAAACGACCCGTGGCGCTACTGCTACGCGCGCGAGCAGGTGCTGATGGCGGAGGACTTCCCGGCGGAGATCGAGCTGCCGATCCAGGCGGTGCGGGTGGGTGAGGTGGGGTTCGTGGGGCTGCCGGGCGAGGTCTTCGCGGCGATCGGGCTACGGATCCGCGGCGCGTCGCCGTTCGCCCACACGGTCTGCATCTCGCTGGCCAATGACTGCGCCGGCTACGTGCCCACCGACGAGGGGCTGGCGCAGGGCGGCTACGAGACGGAGCTGTGCCGCTGGGCGTACGTGCCGGAGGGGACGGAGGGGCAGTGGGTGGCGGCGGCGGGGCGGCTGTTGGGCGATCTGGTCGACGCGCGTGACGGAGAGACCGGCGAGCCGGTGCAGGGGGCCGAGGCCACAATCTACGGCTGGCCTGGACTGGGGCGCGACGAGGGCGAGGGGTTCTGCCTCCGCGCGGTCACCGACGCAGACGGCGCGGTCGACTGGGCCGTGCCGGTGGGCGGCGACGGCGGCGCCAAGCTGTACCCCATGGTCCGCGCCCGCGGCTACCACGAGTGGCGCGACTACGTGGACCGGCACCGGGCGGGCGAGCAGCAGTCCTTCAGCAGCATCGGGGGCGAGGGCACGCACACGATCTCCGTAAGCCTCAAGCGTGGCCCGACCTTGGCCGGGCGGGTGACCGATGAGGCCGGGCAGCCGGTCGCCGGCGCCGGCCTCCGGTTGACCCTCGCCGGGCCGGACTGGTGCGGTTGGCCGCACGTGTTCACGTTCGGCGGCATCGGCACATGGCCGCCCGCGGTCACCACGGATGAAGACGGCCGGTTCGAGTGGCTGTCGTTCCTCGCCGACGAGGCCGCGGAGCGGGGGGCTCGGTGGGTGATGGTCGCCGAGCATGAAGCGCACGAGCCGGCCATGGCCCAGTCGCTCGAGACCTGGCCGATGGACGAGGAGCGCGTGATCCAGATCCCGCTCGTGCTGTCCCGAGGGGTGGAGCTGACCGGACGAGTGGTGGGGCCGGTCGGCGAGGCGGTGGCCGGCGCCACGGTCAGTGCCAGGGCGGAGTGGCGGATCGACCAGCCGAGCTGCGTGCAGTTCACCCAGACCGCGGCGAGCGACGCCGAGGGGCGCTTCTGCCTCCGTGGCCTGCCGGCCCGCAAGCACGAGCTGACGGTCTGCGCGGAGCGGATGGCGCCGAAGACGGTCGAGGCCGACCCCCGGCTCGATGCACCGGAGCCAGTGATCGAGCTGGAGGCCGGCTGCGTGGTGGAGGGCAGACTGCTCGACCGGGAAGGCAGTCCCGCGGCGGGGGCCGAGCTGCAGCTCTCTGTTCGCGAGCCCTGGCTCCACCGCGAGGCCCGCACCGGCGAGGACGGGCGGTTTGGCATCGCAGGGCTGCCGGCCGCCGGCGCGGCGGAGCTGACGGCGTTCCATCGCGACAAGTACGACTGCTGGGAGTTCGCCCTGCCGGCCGCCGACCTGCAGTTGCGGCTGCGCGAGCCGGTGGCGCTGGACGTGCGCCTGGTGGCCGAGGCGGACGGCTCGCCGTTGACCGGGTTCCTCTCCATCCACGGCGGCGGCTTCTCGCGGCGAGTCGAGATCGGTCCCGATGGACCGGTGCAGCCCTGCGAGCTGCCGCCCTGCCGCCACGAGCTGTTCGCCCAGGTACCCGATCTCGCCATGGCTGAGGCGGCCGTCGACCGGCCACCTGTGGGCATGGCGGAGCCGCTGGTCATCCGCGTCGCGGTGGGGAGTGCCCTGCGCGGCCACGTGACCGGCCCCGGCGGCGATCCGCTGGGCGGCGTGAAGATCGAGGCGCAGGCCCGGCCCTACTACGACCGGCGCGAGGGCGCAACCGATGCCGACGGGCGGTTCGAGCTGCTGGGGCTGAACGACAAAGACTACGTGGTGGCGTTTTCGGCCGACGGCCTGGCGGTCCATGTGGAGCGCGACGTGCGGCCAGGACCTGAGCTGGCGGTGGCGATGGGGCCGGGCGCCACGCTCACGGGACGGGTGGTCACCCCGGCCGGCCGGCCGCTGCCGAACGTACTGATCCAGGCGCGCGATCCCGGCGGCCGGTCGCCGGTGCCACTGCCCTCCACATTGACGGACGGCGACGGACGGTTCCACCTGGCGAGGGTTGCCGCCGGCCGGCGGACCATCGCCGCGGGCGCGGAGACCCGTGACCTGGACGTCGCACACGGCGAGACCCACGAGCTGACCTTCGAGGTGGAGCCGTAGCCGCGTGGCCTGGCCATCCTGCCCATGGCCCGACTCAGTACGGCACCCGCCGCCAAGGGCTGCGCCACACTCTGGCGACGGCTTTGCCGTCCACCTCCAGCGGCATCGTGGTGGCCGGCGGGTTGGCGGCGTCGGGCGGGAGCGCGTAGAGCCGGCCGGCAGCCGGCGCCACCTCCGTCAGGCCCGGCGCCGGGCGGTCGCAGGCGAAGTACGCGATTTCGGGCAGCGGCTCATCCACCGGCAGCTCCGGCCCGGTGAGCAACCGCTCGCCCACCCGGTACACCGCTACCGGCAATACCAGCCGTGGGTCGGCCAGGTCAAGGCGGTACATGACCTGGTTGTAGTCGTAGCGCGGGGTGGGGAACTGGTTGCCGGAGAACGTGGCCGTGTAGGTGCCCTCGAAGTAGATCAGCCGCCCGCCGTCCTGGTCGAACATGGGGTCCTGCTTCGGGTTGTAGAAGCTGTACTTGTCGTGCGTGACCACCTTCCGCGCGTAGAGCCACGGACCCAGCGGGCGGTCGGCCTCGGCGTACCAGATCTCGCCCAGCATCGACGTGCCCCACGATTCGTTGGCGATCATCAGGTAGCGCTTCCGGTACGCGTTCCAGTAGATGGAGCAGTTGTGGACCTGCACGGCCTTGCCGGTCTCCACGTCCTGGAGCTGGAGCAGCGCCTCCTCAGGCTTCAGGGCGCCGGCCTTGAGCAGCTTGGCCTGGGCGGCGGGGTCGAGCGGCGCCGTGGCCGGCTTCCAGCCCCAGCGGAGCGCGCCGTCGGGCGCGCGGTCGAGCTGCTCGGGCGCGGTCGCGCCGGGCTTCAGGCAGGTGAACGCCTCGTACTTCGCCGGCTCCTGGAGGTCGGCCACGTCGGCGCGCACGCGCACCTGCGCGTAGCCGCGGGAGAGGTAGAGCCACCGCACGCCGCCCTCGGTGACGCCGAACGGCTGCCCGCCGAGCCAGCACGCCGGCGGCGCGCCCTCCCGGACGAAGAGTGGCTCGAACAGCGCCTTGGCGTCGTTCCACTCGGCCAGGCCCCAGCGGTGGGTGCTCATATCCTGCCGCACCTTGGCGAAGGTGCAGAACATCCGCTCGCGGCCGCCGTCGGTGAGCACGGTCACGCCGCCGATCCAGCACGGCCCGTCGCCGGGGACGGGGCAGGCCTGCTTGGCGAAGCCGTGCTCGTTCACGTAGTAGGTGAGGTCGACGCCCTGGTCGGGGTCGAGGCCGCCGTGGCCGGGCAGGTCTGACACGGCGCCGGGCGTCTGGAAGTTGCCGAGCGGGTAGGCGGGGCGGTTGGTGTCGCCCCAGAACCAGTGGATCCGTCCTTGGTAGACGGCGTTCATGACGCTGTCCTGGCCCAGCACCAGGCCGTCGAGCACGGGTTGCTTGAGCGGCACCGGCTGGCCCAGCTTGACGCTGTCGGCATAGATGCCGCCGCCTGTGATGCGGTACAGCCGCTCGGCGACGTTGCGGCGGACGAGCTTGACGGTGCCCGTGCCTCCGGGCGTGGTGTCGAACGCGGCGCCGTGGTAGCCGAAGCCGTCGGCGGGCACGTCGTAGCCGTGGCTGCGCACCGTGAACCAGACGCGGGTGCCGAGCAGCCCCGGCTCGTCGAAGGCGACCCAGCCCTGGCTGTCGCTGACATAGCGGAGCTGGTTGACAGTCGTGAGCTCGACCAGCGGCACACCGCGCCCGGTGACGGAATCGATACAGCGGACGCCGAACGGTGCGGGCGCGGCGGCGACGGTGAGGCAGAGCCAGAACATGGGCTGCTCCGGTACGACAGGGCGGCGTTTCCCGTCGGCGAGGCGGGTTTCCTTCCGCGTCGCTGACTGGCAGGTTCGCGTGCGACGGCGGCGAACGGGTGACCAGCGACGGAGGACGGGCATGCATGTGGAGTACCAGGAGGTCGTGGAGCTGGCGCGGCGGACGGCGGAGACGCTGTACCGGGGCGAGGCGGTGCCGCACCGGAGCTGCGGCGTGGCCGTGGCGGAGACGTTCGGGCTGAACCCGGTGCCGTACATGATCCTCCGCCGCGGCGGGCTGACCGGCGAGAGCGAATGCGGCGCCGTGCGGGCCGGCGAGATGGCGCTCTGTGAGCTGCTCGCCGACGGGCAGTACGTGGGCGCTCTGCCGCCGGCTCTGGCGGCGGCGATGGACGAATACCGCCGGCTGTTTCGTGAGCGGCTCAGCCTCGGCGCGTGCGTGATCTGCAACTTCCTGACCACCCCTCAGGGCGACTTCGCCGGACAGCCACGCAAGGATTTTTGCACCAGCCTCGCTTCGGGCGTGGCGGCGCTGGTGGCTGAGCTGGCGCTGAAGCACGGGGCGAGCGTCCAGGTGCGGCCCGCGGATCTGGGCTGAGCGAGGAGCCGGCGGGATGGGTTGTCTGGACGGTCAGGTGGCGCTGGTGACGGGCGCCGGGCGCGGCATCGGCCGGGCCTGCGCGGAGCTCCTGGCGGCGGAGGGCGCGGCGGTGGTGCTGGTGGCGCGCACGGCCGAGGAGGTCTCCGCGGCGGCGGCGCAGATCCGGGCGGCCGGCGGCGAGGCCGAGGCGGTGCCCGGCGACATCACCGACGACGGCTTCGTCAAGCGGTTGTTCGAGGGGGTGCAGGCGCGGCACGGCCGGCTCGACATCCTGGTCAACAACGCCGGGATCGCGCCGGGCGGCGGGGTGGCCGAGCAGTCGGTGGAGGCGCTGCGACAGTGCCTGGAGCTGAACGTGGTGGCGCTGTACGCGTGTCTGCAGCAGGCGGTGCTGCTGATGCGGGCGAACGGCGACACGGGCAAGATCATCAACATCGGCTCGGTGCGCACGCACTGGACCGAGGCCGGCGGCGGCGGGACCTACAACGCCAGCAAGTACGCGCTGAAGGCGATC
>JACPDV010000450.1 GCA_016183835.1 Armatimonadota bacterium | reverse complement strand
CGTCGGGATGCACCAGGTGGCGCCGGCCGTCGCGCGCCAGGTAGTCGCAGATCTGGCGAAGAGAGGTGCCCATCAGGTGCTCAGCGCGGCAGCTCGAAGGCCGCCAGGAAGCCCTCCAGGGAGGCCACGAAGAGCCGTCCGTCGGCCACCGCCGGGGGCCACATGATGCCCGACAGGAGCGCCGGTGGCGGCGCCGGCCGCGTGCGCTCGGGCACCCACCGCCCGAGCAGCTTGCCCGCGGCCAGGTCCACCGCCAGGAGAGAGCCGTCCTTGCTCCCCACGTAGCCCACGCCCTTGACGCAGGCCGGCGCCGACAGCTCGGCCCCCGCGGCCAGCGCCCAGCGCGGCTTGCCCGTGGCGGCGTCGAGCGCGTGGAGCCGCTTGTCGGCCGAGCCGAAGAGCAGCAGGCCGTCGGCGAGGGCAAGGCTCGACCAGTTCGAGAGCTTGTCCGCCGCAGCCGCCGGGGTGGCCGGCGTGGAGCGCCACAGCTCTCGGCCGGCTGCGGCGTCGAGGCAGTAGACCGTGTCGTCGGGCAGCTTGAGGTAGAGCCTGCCGCCGCTCACCAAGGGCGGCGAATCGACGATCCCGCGGGCCACGAATTGCCAGACCACCCGGCCCGTGGCCGCCTCCAGGCAGTAGAGGAAGTGGTCGTAGGAACCGACGTAGAGCCGCTCGCCGGCGAGGGTGAGCTGCGAGCCCATGCGGTCGGACATGGGATGGGTCCAGCGCACCTCGCCGTCGGCGGTCGACAGGGCGTAGACTGCACCGGCCTTGCCCAGGCCGACGAAGAGGAGATCGCCGGAGACCGCCGGGCTGGCGTAGATCACGTCGCCGAGCGACTTCTTCCACTTCACGCCGCCGTTGGCGGCGTCGAGCGCCAGGATCTCGCTGTCCTGCGAGGCGGCGTAGGCGGTGCCGTCCGCGACCACCACGGCGGTGTAGACGCGGTCCTTGGTCTCGACCCGCCAGTTGAGGTGGCCGGTGGCGGCGTCGTAGGCGCAGAGGCTGTTGCCGAGTCCGCCGACGTAGACGGTGCCGCCGGCCACGGTGGGGGTCATGTAGAACCCGAGCGGTGCGTCCTGCCGCCAGAGCAGCTTGTGCGGGGGGGCGGGCTCGGCGGCGAGGGCGCCCAGTGCGGCCAGCAAGCCAGCGATCGGGACGGCACGACGACCCATGGCAAAGCTCCTCGGAACCACCGGCGGAGCCGGTTTCGGTCCTCGGCAGGGCGATCCTGCCGCGCCTACTCCGGCAGCGTCACCAGCGCCACGGCCCAGGTGTCGGCGACAGCGGTACGGGCCTCGAGCCGGCGCCCGTCGAGCTCCACCCGCACGTTGCCGCCCGCCTCTTCGACGCCCACCACACGCGCCGCGCGGGGCGTGGCCAGGCCGGTGCCGAGCGCCTTTGCCGCGGCCTCCTTGGCGCACCAGAAGCGCGTCACCCAGCCGTCCCGCGGCGCCGGCAGAAGCGCGCGCTCACCCTCGTCGAAGGCGGCGGCAACAAACGACTCGTCGCGCGGCGCCACCACCTCTACGTCGATCCCCACCGCCCGATCCGACGCCGCCGCCACGGCGATCCCCGGCTTGTGCGCCAGCGAGACGTGCGGCGCGGCGAGCCCCTGCAGCCCGCGGCCCGACACCACCGGCCGGCCCTGCGCGTCGTTCTGCACGTCGATCATGTCCGGGCCGACGTGCTCGATGCCGCTGCCGGCCAGCCAGCGGCGCACGGCGTCCTTGGCCACCAGCCGGCCGAGATAGTACTGCTCGCGCCGCCGCTGGCCCTCGGAGAGCGACACATAGCGCCGGTACTCGGCCCGGCTCAGCACGCCGCGGGCCAGGAAGTCGGTCAGCTCCAGGCTCCGTGGCTGCACGATCACCGCGCCGGTCACGCCGCCGTCGTCCGGCAGGGCGAACTGCGCGGACAACGGATCGGTGGCCAGGCGCTCGCCCGGGTAGCGCCCGAAGAGGATGATCGGCCACGACCAGTTGAAGCGCCAGAACTTCCAGTGCGTCACCCGCGTGTGCACGCGGCCTTCGTGGAGCAGCTCGATGTCGCCCACCAGCCGCTTGGCCGACACCTGCGCCACGCGCACCCTGCACTCCAGCTCCTCGCCGGGCGGGATCGGCGGCGCGAAGAACTCGATCCGGTCGAGGTGGGTGGGGAAGACCACCACGTCGCTCGGGAGCTGCTCCAAGGGCCAGTAGCCGAAGACCTGCCCCATGGCGTCGAGCAGCGCGGCGTCGCAGAGCAGCGCCGGCTCGTCGGCCTGGCCGAGGAGCGGCCCGCGGGGGAGCGACCGGAGCCGCGCCTGGATCCCGTCCTCGCCGATAGCCTCGAGCGCGGAGACGCCCTGGTAGCAGGGCCCGTGGAACATCACGTGGTCGCTGTAGAGCTGCGCGGCGGTGATGCGGGCCGGCCGCCCGGCGCGGAGCGCGAACGGCGCGGCGGCGGGCGGCGCCTCGCGCGTGCCGAAGCGCATCACCCCCTCCGTGCACACGGTCGGCCCGCCGCTGCCGAGCAGCACGATCCGGGCCCGCGCCTCGTCCGGCCCGATCTTCTCGGCGGTGACCTCGATCCACGGCTCGCCGTCCGCGGTGGCCGGGCGCCGGGCGACGATATCGCGCCCGCCCGTGAACTCCTGCCCCGGGAACAGGAGTGACGCGGCCTCGGCGAGGATCTCGATGCACACCGTGAGCGGGATCAGCCGCAGCGGCCCGGCGCCGTCGGGGTTGGGCGGTGCGAAGCCGCCGATGCAGTGGTCAAGCAGGTAGGGCAGCCGCTCGGCCTGGAGCCGGTGGCGCACGGTGACGGCCTGCTCGGGATCGAGGGAACTGATCTGGTCGATGAAGGGGAGGTGCGCCAGGCTGGGAAAGCCCGGCGCCTCGGCCAGGCGGGGCCGTGCCAGCGACTGCAGCACCTGGGCCTGGCTGGCGAGGAACTCCTCGGTGAACCGGTCGTTGGCTTCAAGCAGGGCGCGGAGCGTCTCCTGGTGCGACTCCAGCGCCGCGGACGTGTCGGCCAGGTAGCGCCGGAGCACCGTTTCGGGCACCGCCGGCGCCGGCGCGGCGCCCGGCTCGGGACGCGGCAGGCCCCGCAGCCGCCCGGCGTGGAGCGGCGCCGGATCGAGCGCCACGCCCTCCGCGGCCGCCGCCGCCAGGGCGGTCAGGAGCTGCCGCACACCCGGCCGATGCCGCGTGTCCACCGGCACCGCCAGGTGCGGCCGGCTGCCGAGGATGTCGCTGATGCAGTCGGCGAGCTGCCCCGCGGCGCCGCACTCGATGAAGATCCGGATCCCCGCCTCCCAGGCGTTCTCGATGGTCCGCTGGAACTCCACCGGCTTGACCATGTTGTCCACTGCGATACGGCGGATCTCATCGGGATCGCCGGGGTACGGCGCGGCGGTCGTGCAGCTCCACACCTCCAGCCGCGGCGGCACCGCCTCCCAGCTCTCGAACACCTCGGCCAGGGGCTCGGCGATGGCGCTGGTCAGGGGGGTGTGCGCGGCGCGCACGAACGGCAGCCGGTAGACCGCGGCGCCGCCGGCCGAGAGCTTCTCGCAGACGGCTCGCACCGGGGCCTTGGCTCCCGCCAGGACGACCCGGCGCGGGCCGTTGTGCATCGCCACGTAGACGTCGCCGCCGACCTGGGCGATGGCGGCCAGGACCTCCTCGCGGGTGGCCATGACGATGGCCATGCGGGCGTTGCTCCGCGTGACGTGGGTGGGCAGCGCCAGGCAGGGGTCCATGTCACGGAGGAACGCCTCGACCCGCGTGACGCCCGCCGCCGAGAGCGCCGACCAGTCGCCCAGGCTGTGGCCGATCAGCGCTTCGGGGCGGATCCCCAGCTCGCCGAGCAGCTCGAGCAGCGCCTGGTTGCCGCAGAGCACCGCCGCGGCCGAGTTCTCCAGCCGCCTCAGCAGGTGCTCGGCGCGCCGCCTCTCGCGGGGTGTGCGCAGCTCGCCGGGGTAGACGATCTCGCTGTAGTGCTGCCGGCCGCTCTCGTGGGCCACGGCGTCGGCTACGTCGAACCAGCGCTGCACCGCGGCGAACCGGTGGCGCAGCTCGGTGAGCATGTTGAGGTAGGGCGAGCCGTCCCCGGGGAAGACCAGCGCCAGGCGGCCTTCGCGCGCCAGCGGGCGCGCCGACCAGAAGGTGCCGCGCGGGTCGCGGAGGCGCCCGGCACCGCCGAGGATGGCCGCGAGTGCCCCTTCGAGCCGCCCCACCAGGTCCTCGACGTCCGCCGCCACCACCGCCAGCCGGAGCGTGCCCGGCCGCAACTCGGCGGCCAGCTCCGCCGCGGCTTCGCTCAGCGTGAGGTCGGGCCGGCCGGCCAGTAGATCGATCCACCCCTGCGCGGCGGCCACTACCTCCTCGGGCGTGTCGCCCTGGAACAGACATAGCTCGGGACTGCTCGCCCCCGCCGGTTCAGCGCTCAACCGCCCGCCCCGTTCACAGCACCACCCCGGGGCCGTCGCCCAGCGCCGCCATCACCACCTCGGCCTCGCCCTTGGCGCCGTGGACGATCTCGTCGAGCAGCAGCCGCACCCCCGTCTCCGGCGTGACCAGCGTCACCCCGCGCTCCCGCATCCGCTTCCGCAGCTCGGGCTGCACCATGCCCACCTCGTCCCACGGACCCCACGCCACCGACACCACCCGCGCCGGCCGCGCCCCGTCCAGCCGGCGCGCCAGCTTCGCCAGCACTT
>JACPDV010000449.1 GCA_016183835.1 Armatimonadota bacterium | reverse complement strand
GGCGAGGGCGCCCGCCCCACATGGGTGTGTGAACACCACCAGCAACAAACCCTACGGTTGCCGCCCGGCAAGCGACACCGGCAGGTCGCCGCGGATGGTGGTCGGCCGTGCAGAAGTCACGTGCTGCCGGCCGTTCGTGAGCGTCTTCACCGCCTCGGTGACGTACGCTTCCAGCTCGACCCAGTTGATCACGCCGTCGTGGTTGGCGTCCGCAGCGCCGGACAGACCGGCCACCAGCGCCTTGGTGAACGCACCGTTCTGCCAGGCCGCGTCCTCCAGGCTCTGCTCGTTGCCCATGCACGAGGCCAGGGTGATCACCCCCACGTCGTTGGCCGCCGCCTCGCGCAGGGCGTCGATGTAGGCCGTGTCGCCGCCCTTGGTGCGCTGCCCGCTCGCCCCGCCGGCATGGCAGGTGTCCAACAGCAGGAACGTCTTGCCCGGCAGGCCCTGGAAAGTCGTCTGGAAGTCCGTCCACGGCACCGCCGTGCTCTTCAGCCGCGCGGGGTCCGCGTCGTGGGGCAGGAAGTAGTAGTTCCCCCGCGTGTCCGCCGTGCCGTGGCCGCTGACGAAGACGACCGCGTAGTCGCGCTGGGTCACCTCCTTGGTCAGCCAGTCGAGCGCGTCGACGGTGTTGGCGCGGGTGGCCTGTTCGTCGGCGAGCAGCCGGCAAATGACCTTGCCGAAGAGCTTGCCTTCCTGCCCCTTGGCCCACTGCGCCAGGTCGCCGGCGTCCTTCGCGGCGAACGCCAGGCTGCGGCTCGCGTCGGCATACTTCGAGACGCCCACCGCCAGCACATACAGCGCGGGCTTGGCGATCTCCGACTCCGGCGCATGGTAGGTGACCTTCACGCTCGCCGGCACGCTCTCGGAGCCGGCGTCGTTGGTGGCGATGACGCTGAGCGTGTTCTCGCCGGGGTTCAGCGTGGCGGTGCCGGTCCACAGGTCGCGCGCCGCCGTCACGTCGAAGTCGCGCGCCCCCGCCGGCCGGCCGTTGAGCAGCAGCTTGACCGCGGCGACCTTGCGCTGGTTGGGGTCGGTGATCCGCGCGCTCACGGTCACCTGCGCCGCCGTGACCGTCGAGCCGTCGGCCGGGGCGACGAGCGTGACCTGCGGCGGCAGCATCTGATTGAGTTGCGCGGCGACCCGGGTGGCGTCGGTGGGTGTGCGGCGGTCCTGGTCGGCCAGCTTGACCGCCCCGGCCACGCTGCCGGCCTCCAGCAGGCGGCTGATCACATCGGGCCGGCAGAAGTGGCGGCGGAACTGGTAGGCGGGGTAGTAGTCGGCGGCCTTGTCGATGCCGCGGTTGATCTGCCAGCCGATCATCCGCTCGGCGCCGGCGGAGCAGGCGTAGTAGCCTTGCGGGGTCCAGGCCACCCATTCGCGGTCGCGGCCCATGAAGAGGCTGAGCAGCGGTGCGACGGTGTCGCCCGCCGCGTCGCGGAGCGGCCAGATGCGGACCGTCTGGTCGATTGACGCCGAGGCCAGGTAGCGGCCGTCGGGCGAGACGGACACAGCCCAGACTTCGCCCAGGTGTCCCACGAACTCGCTCAGCCAGCGGCCGGTGGCGTCGTAGAGGGCCAAGGTGAAGGACGACCCCACGACGACCTCCCCGGCGGAGGCAAAAGCGAAGCAGCGGACCTTGTCGTACTCGTCCTCCGGGCTCTGACGCAGCCGGCTCACCTCGCGGCCGCCCTCGCGCAGGACCACGGCCAGCCGATCGTCCGTACGGGCCAGCGAGCGGCCGGCGCGCTCGGCCACCGCGCGGAGCCAGCGCTCGCCCGCCGCCACGTCCGGCCCCGGCGCGCCGCGAGTGAGGTCGAAGCTGCGTTCAAGGGCCGAGTCTGCGGCGACGGAGGTGGTGCCGGTCCAGCCGTTCCCCCACGCCACCCGTGCGCCATCGGGCGACCAGGCGACGGCCCACACCGGGGCGCCCTGGCCGGCCAGCTGCTGCCGCACCTCGCCGGTGGCGGGGTCCCACAGGTACATCTCGCTGGCGCTCCCGCCCGTGCTGGCCACCGTCCGGCTGTCCGGCGAGAATTCCAAGTCCATGACCGTGTTGCCGTGCCGGGTGAAGGCCCTGGCCTCCCGGGCGTCGCCCGCCCCGATCGACCAGAGCCGGACGGTGTAGTCGGTGGTCTGGCCTCCCAGGCCGCTCGCCAGCCGCCGCCCGTCCGGGCTGAAGGCCAGACAGGTCACGTGGTTCCCCTGCCGCGGCAGGACCAGGCGCAGTGCGCCGGTGGCCGCGTCCCAGAGGCGGATGGTGTGGTCGAGCGAGCCCGTGGCAAGGGTGCGGCCGTCGGGCGACCAGGCGACGCAGCCCACCTCGGCCTCATGGCCGCGCAGGACCCGCTCTTCCTGCCCAGCGGCGCTCCACACCCGCGCGGTACGGTCCAAGCTGGCGCTGGCCAGCCGCCGGCCATCGGGCGACCAGGCCACGCCGTAAACCTCCTTCTCGTGCCCCCGCAGGACGGCCCGCGCCTCTCCCGTGGCCACATCCCACAGGCGCACCGTGTTGTCGCCGCTCGCCGAGGCCAGCGTCGTGCCGTCGGGCGAGAAGGACACGGCGTTGACTGCGTTCTCGTGGTTGCGCAGGAGCCGTGTCACCCGGCCGGTGCGGTAGTCGAACAGCGCGATTGGGCAGTTGCCGCCCGTGAAGCCGTAGCCGCCCACCGCCAGCGTCCGCCCGTCGGGGCTGAGGGCCGCGGCATAGAGCTTGCCCTCGGGACCCGGCCCGACCTGGCCGCGCAGCGTGCGGAGCGTCTCGCCAGTGGCCACGTCCCAGACGCGAACCACCTTGTCCGCGCCGACCGAGATCAGCTCACGCCCGTTGGGGGTGAACAGGATCTTTCCCACCGCCGCGGTGTGCCCGCCGGGGTCGAGGCAGAGGATGGGCGGCTCGTCGGCCGCGGCGGCGCGGAGCAGGCCCGACAAGGCGAGAGCGAACAGAAGCCGTGTGTGCGGAGCCCCCATGGTCCGTCTCCCCGTCTCCAGCCGGCGCGTTCGCCGCGCCGGCGGCGGGTCCTTCGAGGAGGGGTCCTGGGTCGGCAGCCGATGTGGGCCGGGCGCCCTCGCCCGGCTCCGCCGACCGACCGGCGAGGGCGCCGGTCCCACCCACCGCTCCGCGTCACCGCCCCATCCCCTCCCACGCCCTCACCGCCCGCAGCGTGTCCGCCAGCTCGCGCCGCTCACTCCAGGCGTGCAAGTCCTCCGGCGCCGGCTCGGGCAGCGCCAACAGACGCTCCAGCCGCGCCTTCGGCTTCGTGGGCTGCTTCACCTCAGCCAGCAGCGCCGCCAGCTCGGGCGTCCGGCCGGCCTTGCCGCGCACCTTCGACGCATTGCTCACGTGCCGCGCCGCGCGGGCCGCCAGCCAGGCTCGGGTGCGCGCCCGGTCGGCCGCGTGCACCACGCGCACCGGGTCGCCGCCGTCCAGGTCGATCACCCAGCCGTCCCCATCCCGCCGGGCCGGGAGCGGCTCCAGGCTCACCGCGTCGTAGGCCAGCAGGCTCTTCGCGGCGTCCTCCACTCTGATCCTCCCGGCCGCGTACCGCACCGTGTAGAAGCTCTCGCCGGCGCCGCCGAAGCGCTCGATCCACGCCCCCGTGGCGCGCGGCACCGGCTGCCACCCGGCGACGGCCAGTTCCTGGATCGCCGGCATCCAGTGGTGGATGGTCTCGCCGTAGGCCGTATACGCCTCTTTGACGAACCGCCCGGTGGAGGGCAGCTCGCCCCACTGTGCCGCGTTGGCGTGGAAGGTCTCCGCCACGCCCGGCTGATCGAGCTTGTGGAGGTTGATGAAGTCCATCAGCAGGACCGGCTTGCCGAGGCTGCAGGCGCGGTAGAAGAAGAGGCTGTCGGGGTCGTTGAAGGCGCTCGACTCGATCCCCGGCACGTCGCTGACGAGGTAGAGCGGGAAGCTGGCCAGCTCGCAGTGGATGTTGGTGAAGACCGCCTTGCCGAGCGGGTGGCCGCGGCGCTGCAGCTCGGCGAGCAGCTTCATCATGCCGAACCGCCCGTGGCTGGCCACCCGGCGGCTGTGCGGGTCGTAGGTGAAGGCCCACGTGGCGGCGAGCCACTGGTCGCGGCGCGTGTTGTAGACCATCGACGACCAGGCGGAGACGGAGTCGATGTAGCACCCGCCGAGGCGTGGGTAGGCGGCGAAGAGGTCGTCGTACAGGCGCAGCACGCTACCCGCGGCGGAGGGATGCTGGGGCGAGGAGGGCAGCTTCGGATCGACATTGAGGCAGAAGCGGAGCAGGTTCATGCGTTGCGGCGGGCCAACGTCGGCTGACAGGTTGTCGGTGATGTGGAGGGCCATCCGGCCGTTGCCGTCGAGGCAGACGTTGTCGCGGACGAAGGCCAGCCCCTGCGGCGGGCGCAGCTCCTCGAAGCCGGGGTTGGTCAGCCAGTTGGTGGCGGGCGCGGCGGTCGGGCCGGCGTGGAGGTCGTCGAACCAGGCCTTGCCCGTGTGCCCGCGGAGAAGGCAGAAGACGCGCAGCGTGCGAACCGGCCTCTCGGGCCGGATCTCGTAGCGGCTCTCCTGCCAGTCATGCGTGCCGGGCTCGAACTCGGCGCACTGGCCGAAGAGGTAGCTCCCGTCAGCGTAGGTCACGTCCACGTAGATCGAGTAGTCGTGGCCCTTCGCGGCGGACACGCCCTCGGCCCGGCTCCAGCCGCGGATCAGGATGGGCTCGTGCCCCGGCGGGTCGAGGGTCACGGTCTGCAGCGCGCCGGTCCACGCGCCGTCCGCGCCGCCGTCGGCGAGCAGCGAGTGCCGGCCCTCGTGGCAGACCGTCTCGTCCATGGCGAGGCTCTGCTGCGGGGTCCAGCCGGTGGGCACGAGCTGCTTCTCGAGCTCCGCCAGGCGGGCGGCGGCCTCGTCGTAGCCGCGTGGGTGCTCGTCGCCCGGCAGGCCCACGGTGAACGAGGCGGACTCGCTGTAGGGGTAGGTGCGCAGGCCACGCTCCGCGGCCGCCTCCCAGCCGCCGGGCCCGCCTTCGTAGTAGGCGAAGTGCTGCGGGTTGGGTAGCTCGGTGGGCTGGTTGGCGAAGAACCAGCCGCCGGGCTCGCGGACGAACGGGCGGAACGGCTCGGGGAACGCGCGGTAGTAACCCTCCAGCGCCGAGCGGTAGTGCCAGCGCGGGTCGGTGCGGTAGAGGACAACGGCGAAGGGCGCGCGCATGCGCAGCGCAGGCCGGGCGTCGCCGGTGAACCCGAAGGGGAAGCGCAGCTCCACGCCGCCGGCCTCGGCGCGCGCGTCCCAGAGGCAGATCCGGTCGGGCGGCACGGCGAGCGCCAGCCGGTCCTCGCCGCCCACGCGCAGGCTGACGCATGGCAGCCTGCCGAGGAGGCCGGCCGGGAGCAGGAGCGGCTGCTGATCGATCCGGCCCAACGGCAGCTCGGCGCCCTCGGCGCGGACCACCAGGTCGGCGATGCGGTCCTCGGCGCCGGCGGCCGCGACCACCCCGTCCAGCCGGAGGCACCCACCCACGGCCCGCCAGGTGCCGGTAAGAGTGAACCCGGTCGGCGTCTGCCCGGTAGCTGGGTCGCGCAGCTCGGCGCGCAGGCTCAGCCCGGCGACCGGCTTGCCGTCGAGCGCTATGGCGGGCAGGTCGAGGCCGGCAGGACGGGCGGACAGGCCGTTCGCGGTGGTGAGGGGCGCCGCCAAGGCGAAGTGCAGGAACGCCAGCAGCATGCTCGGCTCCACGAGGTCGGCAGCGGGTTCGGAGGTGGGTGGCCGAGACCTTCGCCGCGACCCGCACGACGGCGAAGCGCTGCTGAACCACACTGACTCAGGCGGCGTCCTTTGCCTCGGTGCGCGGAGGGCGGTGCCCGTCTCCGCCGTATTTCGACGCTGGTCCGGTTCGACAGGTGATCCACCGTGCACGTCCTGGCTCGTATCTGCGTTCAGCGCCCGGTCTTCGCCACGGTCATCTCGCTGTCGCTGCTGGTCGCCGGCGTGTTGGGCTACGTCGGTCTGGGCGTGGACCGCTACCCTGACATCGATATCCCCTTCGTGGTGGTCAACACGGCGTTGCCGGGCGCCGCGCCGGACGAGGTGGCCACCGAGGTCAGCGACAAGATCGAGCGCCAGGTCAACACCATCGGCGGGATCGACGAGCTGACCAGTACGTCGACCATCGGCAGCTCGCAGATCGGCGTGCGGTTCAACCTGCAGAAGAACATTGACGTGGCCGGCGAGGAGGTGCGCGCCAAGGTGGCCCTCGCCCGGCGCGACCTGCCGCCCGAGGCCCTAGAGCCCGTGGTCCGCAAGATCGACATCGGCGCCTTCCCCGTGGTCTCTTTCGGCATTTCCGCCAACCAGTCGATGCGCGACATCTTCGAGTACGTGGACAAGGTCGTCCGCCGCCGTCTGGAGACCGTGGACGGCGTGGGCGAGGTGCGCATCACCGGCGGCCGGGCGCGGCAGATCAACCTGGTGCTCGACCCGTACCGTTTGCAGGCCTACGGACTCACCCCCGCGGACGTCTCGTCGGCGGTCGGCAAGCACAACGCCGAGATGCCCGGCGGCACGGTCGAGCGGGGCGACCGGCAGCTCAACCTGCGCACCCTCGGCCGGGTCGAGCGCCCCGAGGAGTTCAACGACCTCCCCATCAAGTACCTCGGTACCCGCCAGATCTGCATCAAGGACGTGGGCTACGCCGACGACGGCGAGGCGCGCGCCACCTCGTCGGCCAGCGTGGACGGCCGCGAGGCCGTGGTGATCGAGGTCATCAAGCAGAGCGGCGCCAACGCGCTGAACGTGGTCGACGGGGCCAAGGACCGCATGGCGGTCTTGCAGAAGGCGATGCCGAAGGGCTACCAGGTGCAGGTCGTCCGCGACCAGTCCACCTACATCCGCGCGTCGCTCCACGCCGTGCGCGAGCACCTCATCCTGGGTGCGGTGCTGGCGGCGCTGGTGGTGCTGATGTTCCTCGGCAGCGGACGCTCCACCGTGATCGCCGCGTTGGCCATCCCCACCAGCATCCTGGCCACCTTCGGCGTGATGAACCTGCTGGGCTTCACCCAGAACCAGGTCACGCTGCTGGCCCTCACGCTCTCGGTGGGGATCGTGATCGACGACGCCATCGTCGTCTTGGAGAACACCTACCGGGTGCTCGAGGTCTACCGCCTCTCGCCGCACGACGCCGCCATCCGGGCCACGCGCGAGATCGGCCTGGCGGTGGTGGCAATCACCCTCTCGCTGGTCGCCGTGTTTCTCCCGGTGGCGTTTCTGGGCGGCATCACCGGGCGCTTCTTCAAGTCGTTCGGCATCACCATGGCGTGCGCGGTGTCGTTGTCCATGTTCGTCAGCTTCAGCCTCACGCCGATGCTCTGCTCGCGCTGGTTGGAGGATCCCACCGAGGGCGACGAGCCGGCCCGGC
>JACPDV010000434.1 GCA_016183835.1 Armatimonadota bacterium | reverse complement strand
GGGTTCGAGGCGGCGGTGTCGGCGGCCTGCCTCGTGCCCGAGTCGGGCGCCCCGCAGGTCTGCAGCGAGCGCGTCCTCCTGAGCACCGGGCGGCCCGGGCTGGAGCGCCTGCCGGGCACCGTGCTCCCGCTCCTGGAGCCGGACGTGCCGGCGACGCTGTGGTGGGACCTGCCCGATCCGCCTGCGGGCCGGCTGGTGAGCGACCTGGTGCGTGCGTTCGACAGGGTCCTGCTCGACCTCACCACGGCCGCGGCGCCGGCGGCCATCTGGGAGGCGTTCCGCGACGCCGGTCCGGCGACCAGCGACCTGGCCTGGTTCCGCGCCGGCTCGTGGCGCGAGGCCATCGCGCAGCTCTTCGACGGCGCCGGCGCCGAGGTCCTCGCCGCGGTGGACTCCATCGAGGTGACGACGGCGGCCGAAGCCGAGCAGCTCCTCCCCGCCGCACTCCTGGGCGGGTGGGCGGCGTCGCAGCTCGGCTGGCGCCCGAAAAAGGGGTCAGGCTACTTTTCCGCGACGGACTGGCTGCGGCCGGGCGGCGGGGCGGGGCGCATCACGATCCGCGTGGAGGCGGTGGGCGAAGGGCGGCCGGGCCGGCTGCAGGCGGTGCACCTGCAGGCGGGCGACGATGGCGAGTGGACCCTCACCCGCGCCGCCGAGCGGCCGCGCGAGCTGCTCCTCCAGGCGCATCACCAGGACTGGTGCCGGATCCCGTCACGCCTGCCGGCGCCGCGGCCGGATCCGGCCGGGGCGTTGCTCGCCGCCATCACGGCCCCGCCGCGCAACGCGGTACGCGACCGCGCGCTCCGGCGGGCGGTGTGGATGCTGGGCTGGGCCGGGGCGGAGGAGTGACGCGCCTCACTCCACCCACACCAGCACGAAGCTGCTCGGCCGCAGCCGCACCTGCACCTTCCCGCCAGCCATCGGCAGCGGCTCGCCGGTGAGGGCGTTGACGGCCTTGGGCGCCCTGAGTCCCAGCGCCGCCAGGTCCAGCGCCACCGTGGTCTGCGTGATCACCGGCTTCAGATTGCCCACCACCACCAGCGCCCGCTGCCCGCGCCGCACGTAGAGGCTGGCCTTCGCCTCCGCCCGGTCGCAGCCCGCCAGCCCGGTCTCGGCGCGGTAGTAGGGCACCCAGCGCGCCTCGCGGTAGCCGAACCGGTCGTAGGTCTGCCAGACGTTGGCGGTCTTGCGGAACATGTCGTTGCGGTCCAGCATCCCCTCGGCCCATACCGATGTGCCGTGGAGCAGACAGTACGTCATGTGGAGCGACTCCCACGAGTGGGCGTCGGGCCCGAGGAGGATGGTCCAGATCCCGGTGTTGCCGCTCTGCCAGCGGGTGCGGAACTTGACCAGGTCTTCGTAGTTCTCGTGCTCGCCACTGTAGAGGATGTCGCTGAACGAGCCGGTGGGCAGGAACAGGCCGAACGAGACGTGGTTGACCAGGTAGCCGGGCGCGCCACGGCGATGGCACAGCTTGTACATGCGCTTGAGCAGCTCGCGCTCGGCGAACAGCGGCACGGTGGCGTGGAGGCTGCCCTCCTCGTCCACGTAGCCGCAGCCGTGGCGGGTGTTGTTGCAGCCGTAGGCCTGCGCGGCGCCGTCGGTGTAGGCGCCCTCCATGCCCAGCTCGTCGAGGGTCCATTGCGTGCCGGCGGCGTAGTAGTCGGCGTAGCCCTGCGCGCCCGCGCAGCAGTCGAGGAAGTAATGCCCCGGCGGCGGCTCCCACGGCTGCGTGGAGAGCGGCCGCCGGCCCCACTCGGCGCCGAACTGCCGGGAGAGGTCCGACGGCGCTCCCACCGCCGGGTAGCAGACATACGTGCTGGCGCTGACGCCCAGGTCGTTGGCCTCCTTCACGTCGTCGCGGAGCTTGGGGATCCGCGGCTCGATGAAGAGCGGCGACGGCCAGCCGTAGAGCGTGTCGGCCTCGGTCTCGAGCCAGAACCAGAACAGCCCGGCGTTGTGCCCGTACTGCCGCTTCAGATCCGCCATCGTGGGTGCCGGCGCCACGGCGATCTCGAGCCCGCCGCCGAACCTGCCGTCCACGAACCGGCAGCCGAAGCTCGGCACGCCGCCCAACCCGCCGCTCGCCCCGGCGATCTTCGCCGCCCGCGTCTCTGCGTCTTCACCGTCCGGCTTGAAGCGGTCGTCGAGGTGATCGAGCAGGAGCGTGTCGGCGTCCGGCGCGAACGGTGCGCTGGGCACGGGGCACGTCTCGCCCTGGTAGCGGACCACGCGCGAGGCGCGGACCTCGTCCACCGCGATGCTGGTCCAGCCCGACCAGTCGCCGGCGCAGCCGAGCCGCAGAGCCGTCTTCTCCGGCGCGGCGAAGAGCGCGGCCGGGAGCGGCCGGTCCAGCTCGCCGACGCGTCTACCGTCGACGTAGAACGCCGGCTTGTCGCCCCAGGTGACGGCCATGTGGGTGAATCTGCCGGCCTCGACGTGGAGGCCCTTGAAGACCCAGCGCTGGTCCTCCTTGCCCTCTCTCAGCCCGATCTGGAGCTGCGGGTCAGGGGCGTCGAGGTACCACATCCTGAGGCTGGTCTCGGGCGCGTTGACGGCCATCAAATCGCGCCACGAGCCGCCCGGCGCGCCGGCGGGCGAGAACTGGAACTCGAGCGTCCCGGGCGCCGTCAGGTGGCCCTGCGCCGGGTAGCGGAGCGACTCCATGAAGGCGCCTTCAGACCGCTCGGGTCCCAGACGCCAGAGGAACGGGTCGCCCCCGTGGCCGTCCTTCACCGGCGTGGCGAGGAGGACGAAGGTGAGCGTGACGGGCTGGCTCAGCTTCACCGGCTGCCGCACGATGTTGGCCCGGAGGAGCACCTGCCGGCCGGCGGGGAGCACCTCGAGCATCTGCTTGTCGCGCGGGTGCCAGAACTGGTCGCTCTCGGCGCAGAAGGCGATGCCCAGGTCGTCGTTGCCGACCCAGACCTGCGGCAGGAACCCGCTCTGCCACGGCTGGTCGCCGATCAGGCTGGCGGCCGAGGCGCTGCCGGTGCAGGGCAGGAGCAGCGTGGCGCATTCGCGCTTGACCGGCACGGTGAGGACCAGCGAGGTCAGTTCCGCCGCCTGCTTCGGCGTCAGGGTCAGGTCGTAGCGCTGCAGCCCGTCGAACTCGGTGGTGCACTGGAGCTTGACCGCCAGGTTGCCCACCGCGCCCTGACTGACGCGAAGCGAGGCGTCGTGCGGGTGGTCGGCGTCGATGGCGCGGAGCTTTGCCAGGTCGGCCGTCTGCCCGCCCGAGGCGAGCTGGAGCGACACCGGGGCGGCCAGGATCTCGGTCCCGCGCGCGGTCACCTGCCGCGGCAGCGAGCCGTCGCCGCAGCGGTACTCCCGCCCCAGCACCTTGATAGTCCGTCCGTCGCACTGCACCGGCGTCCACGGCCACGGCACCGAGTGGTCGAGGCCCGCCTGCGAATGCCACCAGACCGGCTTGGGAAGCTGCTCGAACTCGGCGTCGGCGCTGCCCAGCACCTTGCCGTCGGAGGCCAGCGCCTCGGAGCGGACCAGGTACTTCCCCGGCGCCAGGTCGGCGATGCCGATGGCGGCCTCGCCCAGGCCGCGCTCGAAGCGGGTGGCGCGGCATTCGCCCACCACCCGGTCGCCCTGCATCAGCCGCGAGCGCGCCACGAGACCCGCCGGGAACGGCGTCAGCCCGCCCGCGTTGGCCGTGACCCACAGCTTGCCGGCGTAGGGGTAGCCCTCCACCGTGATGTCGTAGGGCTTGAGCACGCGGAAGGGGAGACGCTGGTAGTACATCTCCCGCCCATCGCTCTGCGCCCTTAGCACCAGGTGGTAGAGCCCGGTCACCAGCTTCGGCGGCTTAACCGCCACCGCGCGGTAGTCGGCCAGGCGGTTCTCGTTCTCCGCTACGGCCTTGGCGTCGCCGCCGAGCAGCTTGGTGTTGACGATCACCAGCGGCTGGAAGGCCGTGCTGCTGAGGGCGAAGACCGATTCGAGCTGACCAGACGCCCAGTCGCCCAGGTCGCCCAGGCGCAGGGCGCGGTCGGAGTCGGTGAAGACCAGCTCGCCGTAGTTCGCCGTGGTGTGGAAGTTGCCGGCGGCGTAGGCCCACGACGAGAGGCGGCTGCCGCTGTCGGCGTCGCGGCAGAAGTTGGCGCGCCAGCGGTCACCTGCCTTCGGCGCGGCCCGGCCCTCCAGCTCCTTGAACGGGATACGACACTCCATCGCCCAGCGGCCCGGTGCGTTGCTGGTCTTGAAGGTGCAGGCGGGGTTGAAGGCGGTGTCGGACGAGGTCTTCCAGCGGGCGTCCACGCGGCTGTCGTAGAGCGTGCCCATGGCGCTGCAAATGAACTGGTAGTGGAGCGACGGCTCCGGCTCGGGCTGGAGGATCACGTCCACCGCGTCCTCCTGATACACCGGGCCGTCACGCTCCTTGATCACCGCGCGCAGCGGCCGCTGCTGCGGGTCGAGGCAGACGATGGCGACGTACAGCGCCTCCGCGTCCCAGCCGGTGTAGACCGCGCTCTGGTCCTCCACCAGGGCGTTGTCGTTGAGTCCCACGAAGCCGGTGGCGCGGGCGGCGGACTCCCACTCCTTGTCGTCCACCTGGCCGTCGATGCTGGGCGGGTGGGCCAGCCTGGGGACGGTCATCACCGGGTGGTCCGTCAACTCGTCGCCGCCGGGGCCGAGGATGCGGATCTCGTCGAGGGTGAACTCGCTGTGGACGTCGTTCCAGCCGATGTGGCTGCCGAAGTTGAGCCGCAGATCGGCGGGCTTCACGTCGATGGGTCCGAACAGGCCGAACCAGTCCTTGACCACCCGGCGCTCACCGTCGCACCAGAGCTCGAGCTGGCGGCCCCAGTGCAGCTCGAGGTGGTGCCACTCGCCCTTCTTCCACTCGCCGGGGAAGTTGCCGTGACAGACGATCTGGCGGTTCGGGTCGTAGACCACCACGTTGGTGTAGCCGAGGGTGGAGTAGACGCAGACCTGCACGATGCCCGGCCCGCGAATGGTGCAGAACATCTGGTTGCTGAGCAGACCGGGGTTCTTCCGCACCTCCGCGGTGTCGAAGCTGAGCGCCGCGTCGAACTCGAGCCGTCCGGCGCTGAGGTCGAGGTTGCCCTGGGCGGGGTAGTCGAGGCTGGAGAGCCCGTGCATCACCAGCCCCTCGCCGTAGCGCCCCGGCCCGAAGACGCAGCCCTTGGTAATCCGCCCGCCCTTCCACTCGGCGATGGGAGTGATCGCCGCCGGCGTGGTGAGCAGCGTGCCGTCAGGCGTGAAGGTCTCGTCCAGGTGGTCGAGCAGGAGCGTGCGGTCGTGCCTGACCCGACCCGCCGACCGGCCGTCCGGCGTCGGTCGGGCCTGTGTCCGACGCGGGCGACCTGCCGGTCGCCCCTACCGATGGCACGCGGTCCAATGCGGTTCACTCGCGTCTCCCTCTCCGGCCCACGGCCCTGCTACCCGCCCCAGAACGCCTCGCACGCGCCGTAGAAGTACATCTCGATCTGCGCCTGCGACAGCCCGAGCACGTTGCGCAGCAAGTCCAGATCCTTGCGCACGTGTACCGGCGCCTGCTCGGCCATCGAGGCCGGCGTGCCGTCCACGCCGAACATCAGCCGCTCCACCCCGCAGAACGGCACGGCCTTGCGGAGCGCCTCCTCGCGCCAGCCGTCGGGCGTGCCACGGCAGGTGTCGACCCACATCTGGCACTTCGCGGTCTGGTAGCCCGCCGCCGCGCGGAACCGGCCGAACACCGCGATGCACTCGTCCACCCACGGCCAGCCGATGTGCGCCAGCGAAAAGCGCACTCCGGGATGGTTCACCAGCGCCTCGTAGAGCACCGGCCGGCAGAAGCGCGAGCTGTCGCCGAAGCCGTAGAGGATCCCCGCGTGGAACTGGATCGGCTTGCCCAGCTCCGCCATCTTGGCGTAGATCGGCTGCACCAGGTCGTCGGTAGGCGACCAGTGGTCGGGGATCATCTTCACCCCGCGGAGGCCCAGCTCGACGATCCCGCGCTCGATCTCCTCGACCATCCCCTCCGCCCTCGGGTTGGCGAACACCAGCCCGTGGATGCGGGCCGGATCGGCGCTCTGCACCGCCGCCACGTGGTCCACCGTCTCACGCACCTCGGCGCGCGTCACCGGGTCGTCCGTGCCGCGGCCGCGCCCGGGGTAGCGCGAGAACAGGTTCACCTTCTCGATCCCCGCGGCGTCCATCTGCTCGATCACGCACTGCCCCGACTCCTCGCCACGCAGATGGCAGTGGCAATCCCAGATCCGCATCGGTCCGGCTCCTTCCGTACGCCAGCCTCGGGGCCGGTCATTCCGGCCGTCCTGCCGCACTCCTGCCGCGTAGCGACGCCAAGAGGGAAGCCCGTCGCCTCGGCGAACCACCGCCGGTCCTCCCCGGAGAACCGCCATGCTCCCGCGCCGCGCCCGCCTCCCGCTGGTCGTGCTGTTGCTCCTCGTCCTTGGCCCGCTGGCCGCCGCCGAGCCGTCGGTCAACGGCACCCTGACCACCCTCGGCGAGGGCGAGGACGCCGTCAGCCTGCTCAAGGTCTGGGGCACGCCGTACGAGATGGGCTACGCCCAGGGCAAGCTCGGCGGCGAGCGGATCCGCAAGTTCTACCGCAAGGTGCTGTTCCTGATGAGCCTCGGGCTGGGCGGCACGGCCAAGGTCGACGCCGCCTGGGCGCAGATGGAGCCTTTCGTCAGCGACCGCATGAAGGAAGAGCTGAAGGGCCTCGCCGACGGCTCCGGCATCGCCCTCCGGGACGTCGAGCGATGCCACGCCATCCCCGACCTGTCCGAGTTCCACTGCACCTTCTTCGCCGCCTGGGGCTCCGCCACCGCCGACGGCCACCTCCACCAGATCCGCGCCCTCGACTACGCCACCCAGGCCGGCCTGCAAGACGAGCCCGCGCTGGTGGTCTACCAGCCCACGGGGAAGCACCGGTTCGTCAACGTCGGCTGGCTCGGCTTCCTCGGCGCCGTCACCGGCATGAACGACCAGCACGTGGCGCTGAGCGAGATCGGCGACCATTTCGGCGACGACGTGGAGACGCTCGCCGGCGAGCCGATGCCGTTCCTCATGCGCCGGGTGCTGGAGGAGGCCGACGGGCTCGACAGTGCGATCTCCATCTTCAAGACGGCGCACCGCACCAGCTCGTACCTCTACTGCATCGGCGACTCGAAGCTCCCCGCCGCCCGCGCGCTGCGCACCTCGAAGGACTTCTGCGAGGTCTACGGGCCGGACGACCACGGCGACATGAACCTCAAGGACCTGGTCTTCTGGTCGATGGGCACCGACAGCCAGTGGAACCGCAAGGTCTACGACACGCTGCAGCCCAAGCTGGGGAAGATCGACGACCAGACCGGGATGCGGGATGTGATGAAGGGGCTGCGCACCGGCAACCTGCACGCCGTGGAGTTCGACGTCACGAACCTGGAGCTATGGGTGTCGAACGCCACGCCGGCGCCGAACATCCAGCCGGCGTACGACCAGCAGTTCGTGCATTTCCAGTTGAAGTAGGCGTGCGCCCAATCCGGCCCCCTCTCCCGGTCCGGTAAGGGCGCACGGCGTGCGTCCATTCCGGCTCCCGGCTACTCCGCCGCCCGCGCCGTGGCGTCGAGCATCAGCCGGCAGGCGCGGACCACGAACTCCTGCACCGGCACGTCGAGCCGGTCGGCCCGCTTGTGCACGGCGTCGCGGAGCGAGCGCGGCACCCGTACCGCCAGGTAGACCATCTCCTCCTCGACTCGCCGGCGGACCCGCTCGCCGTGCACCTCCACGGCTTCGGCCGAGGTGGCCTGGTCGACCTTCCGCCGCCACTCGTCGGGGAGGAGCGCCTCGAGTCCAGCCGGCTGCGCGACGGGCTCGGGCTCCGGCTGCGGCACCAGCCTGGGGCGAATGGCGGCGGCCCGGCGCGACACGGCGGCGGGGACCGCAGCGGGTGGCGCGGGCTCCGGCAGGGCCGCGGGCTCGGGCTCCGGCGCCACCGGCAGGGGCTCCGGGGCCAGCAGCTTGCCGCCGGCGTCGTTGGCGGCGGCGTGCACGGCGCGCAGGGCGGCGCGGCGGTCGCGGGTGCTCATCGGTCTCCTCCGTCGGCCACGCGGAGCAGCGCGGCGGTCACCGCGGCCACGTCGGACCAGGCCTGGTCGGCGCGCGGGTAGGCGCGGTCCACCACCGCCCGGCCGTCCCAGCGCGCCCGGCCGAAACAGGCGTAGCGGCGGATGAAACAGGGCAGGGCCGGCAGCCCCTCGGCCCGGGCGGCCTCGACGCAGTCGCTGCCCTCGCTGCCGACCGGGTAGATCGCGTTGAACACCACGGCCACGCGGCGGGCGCCCTCGGCGTGCAGCGCGCGGCAAAGGTCGGCGGCGGCGGTGAGGCTGTCGCGGTCGCCGTTGGCGACGACGGTGAGGAGGTCGGCCGCGCGGCACAGCTCGGAGCGGATCTCGCTGTCGGGGTGCGGCGCGGTGTCCCAGATCACGACGTCGTGGTCGGGCGCGTGCGACTGCAAGGAGCGCAAGTCGTAAGCCGGGAAGTATCCGGACTCACCGGCCCACGAGCTGGACGTGCCGCGGCTGTCGAGATCGTAGAGCCCGACGTCGCGCCCGAGCTGCCGGAGTCGGGTGGCGACGTGGAACGCCACCGTCGTCTTGCCCACCCCGCCTTTGTCCGCCATGAAGACCAGGTCCATGCCGCGCCCGCAGGGAAGACGAGAGGGTCGGCGGGGGCACACGCGCCTGCACTGGCCGGGGTGCGCCCTCCGGGGTGGGCGGCCCGCCGCGCCGGGGCGCGGCGAGGCGCACCGGTTAGCTAACATGTTAGCCGCGGCCCGGAAGCCGGCTCCGGGCGATGGGTCCAGGCCCTCATGATCATGGTGGTGGGCCGCTGGGCGTGGCGCGCGGAACGCGGCCTTCGAACGCAGCGCGGATCCTGAACGGCGTTCGGACCCGGAGTCTCGGGCGCGGATCTACGATACGGTTGCGATGTGATCACCGTGAAGTTGGTGCAGTCCGGCCGGCAGCGGTGGGCCGCCAGCCGGATCGGGAGCTGTCCCGGCGCGCTGAAGCCGGGTTGGGCGGCGGTGACGGGGTGAGCGGCGCGGACCATCCCGGCATCGGAAGCACGTTTTGGCTGGACGGTACGCTTTGCGTCGCGGCAGGGCTGAAGTGAACGGCGTTCGGCGGTCAGAAGCGACCGCGCAGCGCCCACGGAGCGCCGCTGATCTCGTGCCTCACCACAGTCGTTCTCACCGTGAATGAAAACCCCAGCACCGTCATTGCGAGGAGGTCCGCCGAGGAAGCAATCCCGCGCGCCGGAGCGCCTCGTGGGTGAGTCGGCGACACTCGGCGAACGAGTCTGCTTCGTCGCTTCGCTGCTCCGAACAAGGCCGGGTCGAGGGGTGGCTGGGTGACGAGATTGCTTCGTCGGCAGACCTCCTCGCAATGACGAACTCTTTTTTCATTGGGATGGGTGAGGCGGAGCGTCACGAGTGGCTCCTCGCAATGACGGGCTTCGGCGGCCGAGGATCCGCCCGGGAATCTCTATGGTGCAGCAGTGGTGCCTTCCGTCCACACGACAATGGACAACTTCCCTCCGCAAAGGACTCGCCAGGCCAACAAGGTGCATGACAGGCTCCAGCGGCCGTCGCGCGGGAAGCGGTGACCTCACAAGCGGACGTTCGAGACTCATAACGATCACTGCGGGAACGAAGGTCAGTCTGTGCCCGCACTCCGGATGCCGCGATAGTTGCAACTGATCTGATGTAGTACATAAACGCCTGTACTGGTCTGGTGCGACGCGACGTCGGCGACGAGAACACGAGCTATGTCGCGTGGCGCGGCTGCGAGTTCGCGGTGCTTTGCTGATTGCGTAGCGTGCTGAGGATATGGTATGGTAAACCACGCGTAGACACTCTGCTCGGGCGCAGGAGGCCGGGGCAGGCAGGGAGCGGGGCCATGGGTCAGACCATCCGCTTGGTGGTGTTCGCGCTGGAAGACCGCCGGTATGGGCTGCGGCTCGAGGCCGTGGAGCAGATCGTGCGCGCGGCGGCGGTCACGCCGGTGCCTCATGCGCCCCGGGGGTTGCTCGGCCTCCTGGACCTGCACGGTCGCGTCCTGCCGGTCCTCGACCTCCGCTCCCGGCTCGGCCTGCCGCCGCGCGACCTGCGCCCCGCCGATCGCTTCATCGTCGCTCACACCCGGCAGCGGGTCGTGGTCTTGGTGGTGGACGAGATCGTCGGGCTGACCGACGTGTCCGACCAGGTGATGGTCGACACGGCCGCCATCCTACCGGGTCTGGAGGTGGAGGGTGCGGTCAGCCAGGGAGAGGGCGTGGTCCTGATCTACAATCTGGAGGCCATCCTGCCCGAGCACGACGAGACGGAGCTGGCCGAGGCCCTGTCCGCCGCCGCGGAGGATCGCCGCGCATGATCGCCGCGAACGCCCTGGAGCGAGCAGCGGAGGTGGTGGCCGAGCGGCTCGGGCTGGCGTTCCCGGCAGCACGCCGGCGCGACCTGACCCGCGGCCTCCGGGCCGCGGCGCGCGACGGCGGATTCGACGGACCGCAGGCCTTCGTGGAGGCTCTGCTCCGGCCCGACAGCGGCGACGCTTGCCTGGGGCTGCTGGCGGACCACCTCACGGTCGGCGAGACCTACTTCCACCGTGAGCAAGCCGGCCTGCAGGCACTGCGCGACACGATCCTGCCGGAGCTGGTCGCGGCGCGGCGCGCGCGGGGCCGCGAGCTCCGCCTCTGGAGCGCCGGCTGCTGCACCGGCGAGGAGCCCTACTCCATCGCCATGGTGCTCCGCGAGGCGGTGCCGGACCTGGACCAGTGGCGGGTCACGCTCCTCGCCACCGATCTCAGCGCCACGTTCCTGGAGCGGGCCGCAGCCGGCGTGTACGGCTCCTGGTCGTTCCGCAGCGTGCCGCCGGAGGTGCGGCGCCGCTGGTTCACGCCGACGCCCGACCGCCGCCATGCCGTGTCGCCGGTGGTCCGGGGGATGGTGACCTTCGCCCGGCACAACCTGGTCGAGGGCCGGCCGAGGGTCGTCGCGGACGGCCAGGCCATGGACGTGATCTTCTGCTGCAACGTGCTGATGTACTTCACTCCCGAGCAGGCGGCTCGGGTGGTGGGTGAGCTCCACAGCTCTCTGGCTGAGCGCGGCTGGCTGGTGGTCAGCCCGGTGGAGGCGGCCACCGATCTCTTCGTGGCGCTCGCCCGCGTGCCGGTGCCGGGCGGCACGCTCTTCCGGAGGACCGGCGCGGCCTCACCAACGGCCGGCCCGCCCGCCACCGCCGCGCCCCCCGCCAGGCCGCGCACGCGGCCGCCGC